>JAHHLP010000525.1 GCA_018679295.1 Rhodothermia bacterium | reverse complement strand
CCGGTTCAGCAATGTTGCAAGCGTCATCGCCGCAGATCTTCGCAACCACGGCCAGTCGCCCCACGGAGAACGGATGGACTACGAAGCGATGAGTCGGGACGTTCTGGAGATGTTGGACGATCTCGACCTCGCCTCGGTGAACCTACTAGGCCACTCAATGGGAGGGAAGGTCGCCATGCAGCTGGCACTCACAGAGCCTGATCGCGTTGAGCGGCTGGTGGTCGTGGACGTAGCTCCCAAGGCTTACGAGAATCGTCACGAGAATATCATTGAGGCCCTCAAGTCACTCGACCTGGCCGCGTACGACAGTCGCTCGGAGATTGACGAAGCACTGAAACGCGACATACCGTCACTTCCGGTCCGCCAGTTTCTGCTGAAGAACCTCAGATATTCTGCGGAGGACGGATACTCGTGGCTCGTGAACCTGGCGGCCATAGATCAGTCTTACGATGAGATCGCCGGCCCGGTGACCGCAACGGGAGAGTTTTCCGGTCCCACGCTCTTCGTGCGGGGAGGGCAATCAGACTATCTTCTTCAGTCCGACGAGGACGATATTCGCCGCTTGTTTCCTGAGGCGAGGTTCGTCACAGTCGAAGGCGCCGGCCACTGGGTTCACGCGGAGGCTCCCAACGAGTTCGCGGACATTGTGATCGAATTCCTGGCCACACAATGAAAGATATTCGTCATATCCTCGATCGTCGCATCGCAGAGTCCATCATGGTAATGGATGGTGCGATGGGCACCATGATCCAGCGCTACGAACTAGGTGAGGACGATTTTCGGGGTGACCGATTTCGAGATCATGAATCCAACCTGAAGGGCAACAACGATCTGCTGAGCCTCGTCCAGCCCGACGTGATTCGGGAGATCCATGCGGCGTATCTGGCCGCCGGATCCGAGATCATTGAAACAAACACGTTTTCAGCGACCGCGATTTCACAGGCCGATTACGGCCTCGAATCTCTTGCCTACGAACTCAACGTCGCGTCTGCGCGGATCGCGCGGCAGGCCGTTGACGAACACTCTGCCGCGACTGGCCGGAGATGCTTCGTTGCAGGGGCGCTTGGTCCGACCAACAAGACGCTCTCGATCTCGCCGGACGTCAACGATCCCGGATTTCGTGACGTGAGTTTCGATCAGATGGCTGCGTCGTATCGCGAGCAGGCACAAGGCCTGCTCGACGGCGGCGTCGACATTTTTCTGGTTGAGACCGTTTTCGACACGCTTAACTGTAAGGCTGCGCTATTTGCGATCCAGCAGCTGTTGCACGAGAAATCGATGCGGGTGCCCGTCATGGTTTCCGGTACCATCGTCGACCTTAGCGGCCGCACGCTTTCCGGTCAGGTACCGTCGGCGTTCTGGGTTTCCGTGTCGCACATGCCGGACCTGCTCAGCGTTGGCCTTAACTGCGCTTTGGGGTCTTCGCAGATGCGCCCCTTCATCGAGGAAATTTCCGTCGCGGCTTCAATTGCAACGAGCTTGTATCCGAATGCCGGACTGCCGAACGAGTTCGGCGGTTACGACGAGACGCCCGAGTTTATGGCCGATCAGATTCGGCAATACGCGAGCGACGGCTTCGTGAACATCGTTGGCGGCTGTTGCGGTACGACGCCCGACCATATCCGGGCGATGGCCGATGCCGTGTCCGGCATTACGCCGCGCAAGTTCTCAAAGCCACCGGTCAGGCTGCGGGTAAGCGGTCTCGAGACGCTCGAATTCCGACCTGACCTCAACTTCGTCAACATCGGCGAGAGAACGAATGTGACGGGCTCGCGGCGTTTCGCACGGCTCATCAAGGACGACGACTATGAGGAGGCGCTCTCGGTAGCTGCGCAGCAGGTCGAAAACGGCGCGCAGATGATCGACGTCAATATGGATGAAGGATTGTTGGACTCCGAGAAGGCGATGACACGCTTTCT
The DNA here is from genome assembly GCA_018679295.1 of Rhodothermia bacterium. Lineage (GTDB taxonomy): Bacteria > Bacteroidota > Rhodothermia > Rhodothermales > JABDKH01 > JAHHLP01. The sequence continues at coordinate 17,848 of JAHHLP010000525.1, read as the reverse complement.
CCAGCTGATCGCGACGGAGCCCGACATCTCGAGGGTTCCGATCGTCATTGACTCGTCGAGATGGACTGTAATTGAGGCTGGTCTCAAGTGTGTTCAGGGTAAGTCTGTCGTTAACTCGATCAGTCTTAAGGAAGGTGAGGAGGTGTTTCGTGAACATGCGAGGAAAGCGAGAGCGTATGGCGCCGCCGTAATTGTGATGGCGTTTGACGAGCAGGGGCAAGCTGACTCGCTCGAGCGTCGGATTGAGATCTGCAAAAGGGCATATGACATCTTGGTCGAAGAGGGATTTCCGCCTCAGGACATCATATTCGACCCGAACGTTTTTGCCGTCGCGACCGGAATCTCCGAACACAATCGATACGCGATAGACTTCATCGAGGCAGCGCGCTGGATCAAGGAGAACTTGCCTTATGCGCACGTGTCCGGTGGCGTTAGCAATCTTTCTTTTTCGTTTCGAGGCAACGATCGGGTGCGCGAGGCGATGCACGCCGCCTTTCTCTACCATGCCATCCAGGCAGGCATGGACATGGGAATCGTCAACGCCGGTCAACTCGAGGTGTACGAGGAGATCGATGCCGATTTGCGTGAGTTGATCGAGGACGTCCTGTTCGACCGTCGCCCGGATTCCACCGAACGTCTCGTGTCTTTCGCCGAGACCGTTGCATCGGTAGGGGAGTCAGGTGACGAGAAGGTCCACGAATGGCGCATGGCGTCGGTCCGGGAGCGGCTCAAGCATGCCTTGGTCAAGGGAATTGTCGAGCACGTTGAGGATGATGTGGCCGAGGCCCACCGGGATCTGGGTCGCGCCATCGATGTGATCGAGGGCCCGCTCATGGACGGGATGAACGTCGTCGGCGATCTGTTCGGCCAAGGCAAGATGTTCCTGCCGCAGGTAGTCAAGAGCGCCCGCGTCATGAAGAAGGCGGTAGCGTACCTGACGCCCATCATCGAAGAAGAGACCGCGCGCGACGGCGTTGCGCAAAAGAGACGAACGCGCGTGCTGCTGGCCACGGTCAAGGGCGACGTACACGACATCGGCAAGAACATCGTCGGAGTCGTTCTCGGGTGCAACAACTTTGACGTTGTTGACCTTGGGGTCATGGTTCCGAGTGACCGTATCCTGCGAGAGGCCCGCGAACACGAGGTGGATGTGATCGGTCTTAGCGGACTTATCACGCCGTCGCTCGACGAGATGGTTCACGTCGCTCGGGAGCTTGAGCGAGAGGGTTTTGCGCAGCCGCTGTTGATCGGCGGGGCGACCACATCAAAGGTGCATACGGCCGTGAAGATCGCGCCGGAGTATTCGAAGCCGGTCGTGCACGTTCTCGACGCCTCGCGCAGCGTGTCTACCGTCAGCAGTCTGGTGTCGGCGGAACAGCGTGGTTCATTCGTGGAGGGTGTCAATGAGGACTACTCGGACGTGCGGAGGCGTTTTGAGGATCGCGAAGGGGGTCGCGTGTATCTGTCGATCGCTGAGGCCCGTGACAACAGGTTCACGTGCGACTGGCAGTCCATCCCGATCACTCGTCCGGCCGAGCTTGGCGTACACCCCATCAACAGCGTTACCGTGGACCTGCTGCGGGAGTATATCGACTGGACCCCGTTTCTGCAGGCGTGGGAAATCCCGGGCAAGTATCCGGGTGTACTTGAGGATGAGAAGGCCGGCGCCGAGGTGAAGCGCCTGCTGGATGACGCGGAGAAATTCCTCGACATCATGGTTTCGGAAGCGGCAGTCGCACCGCGCGGCGTGGCCGCTCTGTTTCCGGCTTGTTCAGCGGGCGACGACATAGTTGTCTTTGCTGATGAAGGTATGTCGGAGGAGGTGGCGCGGCTGCACACGTTGCGGCAACAGTCACGGAAGACGCCCGGCAGGCCGAACCGGGCGCTGGCGGATTTTGTAGCGCCGCAGGAGTCGGGCGTCGCGGACTTCATCGGGGCGTTCGCCGTCACGGCCGGCCACGGCATCGCCAAGATCGTCGAGCGATTTGAAGCCGAGCATGACGACTACGCCGCCATCATGGTCAAGTCGCTCGCAGATCGACTGGCCGAAGCGTTCACCGAGTGGCTGCACGAGCGGGTTCGCCGTGAGTTTTGGGGTTACTCGCGCGACGAACATCTAACCAACGACGACTTGATTCGCGAGAGGTACCGCGGGATACGGCCTGCACCGGGATATCCCGCACAGCCGGACCATACAGAGAAGCTGACGATCTGGAGATTGCTGGATGTCGAGGAGGTTGCCGGGATCTCTCTTACGGAGAGCCTCGCGATGTATCCGGCCGCGTCCGTGTGTGGACTTTATTTCGCACATCCAAATGCCGATTACTTCAACGTCGGTAAGCTGCAGAAGGACCAGCTAATCGACTACGCGCGACGCAAGGGCGTCGAGTTGAGCGAGATGGAGCGCTGGCTGGCGCCGCGCCTCGCCTACGAACCCCATCGAGAACCCTCAGACGCCCCACCGGCAGCCATATGATGCGACTAGCGATCGGATTCGTTCTCCTCTTTCTTGCGTTTCCGACGCATCATCTCGCAGCCCAGGATCGGACGTCGACAGCCGTTCGTCCGGGTGTGCGAACGAACATCTCGTACCAGTACTACACTGTTGAGGGAACCGCTGTCAGCGAGATTGCTGAGTCCCTGCAAGCTAACGGCCCGCGCTCCGACAAAGCGCTGTTCTATGCGACTACAACCTCGCAAACCGGCTTCTCTTACCGGCGCGTGGAACGCGGCGCCTACTGCAAGCTGGAAAACGTAGGAGTTCAAACCGACGTTGTGATGCTTTTGCCTCAGTGGGTCGAGCGCGAGGACAGTCCCGAGCGGCTGCGAAGGGCATGGGACGAGTTCCTGGACAATCTCATCACGCATGAAGGCGAGCACTACCGGATTGTGGATGAATCGACGACCCGACTCTACCAGGCGCTAACAGGAATGCGAGCGGATGACTGTGCTATGCTGGACAGTCAAGCGAAGGCGACAATAGAGGAGATCTCTGGGCAGCAGACCGAACTCAACCTCCGGTTCGACAGGGAAACCGGACATGGAAAGGACGACGGCGCTGTGTGGCCTCCACAGAGATACTACGAAAATCCGTAGGCGGGCGTCCGGGATCCTGTAGCGAATTCCGTATTATAACGGCGGCCTCACAGGCAATCGTTTATCAGTCAGGATCAGCTTGTCACCCGGAATGACGAACCTCACCACCTTGAGCGTGCCGCGAACGGCCGTTGTCGATCAGCTTCATCAAGATCGGGCCTCGGCAGGGCTCCAGATTGCCGGCATCGTGACGTTCTGCCTCCTGACCGTGCTCGGCGCGCAGGTTCGCATTTATCTTTGGGAGGTGCCGTTTACGCTTCAAACCGTAGCGGTCTATGGAAGCGGCCTGTACCTCGGTTGGCGGAACGGCATGGCGTCGCAGCTGCTGTATCTCACGCTCGGTCTTCTGTTTCCGGTGTATGCCGGGGACGGCTATGGACCGGCGTATCTGCTTGGAGCCGCGTCGGCGGGCTATCTGTTTGGGTTCCCCGTTGCAGCGGCGGTCGTGGGTGCCGTCTCAAAAAAATGGAACAGCCTCACGGGCAGCGTCCTGTCGATGGCGGCCGGTTCGATTTGTCTGTTCTCGATCGGAGTACTCTGGCTGCATTTTGCTGCCGGTCACGAAACGTGGCTCGAATCGATCGACAAAGGATGGCTCCGTTTCATTCCCGTGGACATCCTGAAGGTGCTCCTGCTGGGAACGGTCTATACCGGCACGCGCGCGTTCCGAGCCGAATAGCGACCGGTCGAAACGCTTCAAATCAGTAAGCAACATGCAAGGGTACCGCGGATGCGGTGCCCTTTTTGCATTGATAGGAGTGGCACCCGAAACAGTAGGAACTCCGCACCAAGGGGTCCTTTTAATTCTTTCGATCAGCAAGCGGGACACAGATGATCAGGAAATCAGACATTCTGATGACAATTGCGCTGGTGGCCGGCATCCTGTTGGCCATCGGTCAATCGCCGCGGGTCTGGGCGCAGGCGGACGGGTCCTCGTCGGTACTGTCGGATCCCTACGTGCGCGATGTCGGCAAGACGGGTCTGGACCACCTCTACAATTTGGAGTTTGAACAGGCTCGGGCGGCCTTCGACAAAATCGATACCCGGTATCCCGGCCATCCCATCGGCCCCTTCATGAAATCCCTTACGACCTGGTGGGAGATACTTCTTGATATTCAGGACACAAGCCACGACGACGCTTTCTTCTCGGCGATGGACGAGGTTATCGCGCGCGCCGACCGCCTGCTGAAACGCGACGATAAGGACGTAGACGCAATGTTCTTCAAGGGTGCCGCACTTGGTTTCCGGGGTCGCCTGCGCTCTAACCGCGGGGACTGGTTCAAGGCGGCGATGGATGGCAAGAAGGCGATGGACTATGTGCTGGGTGTACCGGAGTTGGAGAAGCAGAATCCGGACTTTTCTTTTGGCAAAGGCATCTACGACTACTTCGCGGCAGTCGTGCCGGAAAAGCACCCGTTTGTAAAGCCGGTGATGGTCTTCTTCCCGAAAGGCGATCGCGAGCGTGGTCTGGCAGAGATCAAGCACACCGCGGAAAACGGACACTTCATCAGGGCAGAGGCTGCCTACTTTCTTCTGCAAATCAACTACCTGTACGAACTCGACTTTGACGAATGTGTGCGGTACATCACGTGGCTCCGCGAGCAGTATCCGCGAAATGCGTTCTTCCATGGCCTTGAGGGTCGCGTGTATGCCCGCTGGAACCGCTGGGATCGATCGGAAGAAATCTTTCGTGAGGTCGTCGACCTCTTCCAGCAGGGGCATACCGGTTACAACGCCGCCCTTGCAGAGCAGTCGCTATACTATCTTGCCCGCCGTGAGATGAGTAAGCGCGATTACGACTCGGCACTCACGTATCTGCACCAGCTCGAAGCGCTCGCGGCACGCAACAACGATGATTCGTACTTCAAGGTGATGGGACGACTCAGGCAGGGGATGGCCTACGACGCGATGGGCAGGCGCCAGACGGCGACCGCCCGCTACCGCGAGGTTCTAAAGATGAAGGAGCACGCGCGATCGCGCGAAAATGCCGAACGATACCTAAAGAGGCCATACAGCGGATAGGACATATGAAGTTCGTCTATTCCGAATGGCAGGCGCGGCAGGGGGCGGCAACAGAATTTCAGCAGTTGCTCGACCTCTTTCTTCAGCTCCTCGAATACACAGCCGGAGACGCCGGTGAGGCTCTGCGATGGTTGACGGCGCTCGATGAGCAGCACGACATCACCGCGGACGGAATGGGCATCGGCGACTTCATAGAAGAGCTCAAAAAGCAGGGCTATCTCGAAGAGGATAACGACGCCGTGGTGCAGATTACGGCGCGGACCGAACGAACGCTGCGCCAGAGGTCGCTGGAAGAGATCTTCCGATCCCTGCGCAAGGGAAAGCGCGGGCGGCACAAGACCCCTTTCGCAGGTACCGGTGATGAGAGGCAGCCGGAAACGCGGCCGTGGCAGTTTGGCGACGACGTAAATCAGCTTGATCTCACCGGCACGCTATCGAACGCGTTTCATCGATGCGGTACCGGAGAATGGAGCCTCGCCGAAGATGATTTTCAGGTCTATGAGACGGATCACCAGACCAGCGTAGCAACCGTCTTGATGATTGATCTCTCGCACTCGATGGTCCTCTACGGTGAAGATCGAATTACGCCGGCACGAAAAACGGCCCTTGCTCTTTCTGAACTGATCATGACGCGATACCCGAAGGACACCTTGGATATCGTGGCCTTCGGGAATGATGCGTGGGAAGTCTCGGTGGCGGATCTACCCTACCTACAGGTTGGCCCGTACTACACGAACACCCGAGCAGGGCTGGAGCGCGCGCGTGACATCCTTCGCCGGCGCAAGAACCGCAACAAGCAGGTGTTCATGATCACCGACGGGAAGCCCAGTTGCCACATTGAGTATGGCCGCATGTATCGCAATGCTTTCGGTCTTGATCGGCGCATTGTGAATAGAGTTTTGGATGAGGCTACCCGGTGCCGGCGAGAACGCATCACGATCACTACGTTTATGGTCGCGCGCGACCCGTACCTCCAGCAGTTCGTCCACAAACTGACGGAGGCCAATCAGGGCAGGGCGTATTACGCATCGTTGGACAATCTCGGGTCGTTCATTTTCGAGGACTACGTGCGCAATCGCCGTCGCCGTGTACGATAGCGAGCGAGTCAGTTGCCGGTAGGCAGGTCCCGAATGCCCAATGTCCCGCCCAAGAAATCGCTCGGTCAACACTTTCTGGTTGATCCGAACACGGCACGCAAGATCGTCGAGTCGCTTCGGGCCGGCGAGGACGACCCGGTGGTGGAGATCGGACCCGGAATGGGGGCGCTATCAGGTTTTCTGATCGAACGGCACCGGGACGTGACCGGTATTGAGATCGACGACCGGGCCGCTGAGCATTTGCGCCGCGAATACCCCGATCTCACACTTCGGACGATTGACGTCTTAACGGTCGACTGGTCTGAACTAGCGGCCGAAAAGGGGGGACCGCTTCATCTTATCGGCAACCTCCCGTACAACATATCAAGCCCCATCCTCTTTGGACTCTTCGAATCCGCTCAATACCTGTCAGAAGCTGTTGTGATGATGCAGCTTGAGGTCGCTCAGCGGCTGGTCGGGATGCCTCGCACGAAGCAGTACGGCATCCTCAGTGTCGCTGCCCAACTGGTCTCCAAGCCGGAACTCCTGTTTCGGGTTTCATCGAACGTTTTCCGGCCGAGGCCGTCGGTTACCAGCGCGGTGGTTCGCTTGTCTTTCGCTGACGTCGAAGCCCCCGTTCGCTACGAGGGGCAGCTGCAGCGTGTGATACGTACTGCGTTTAATCAGCGTCGAAAGACTCTCCGCAACAGCCTGAAAGGTATCACGCGAGAGGTGGGCATTGAGGTGCCGGAGCAATGGTCATCGAAACGCGCTGAGGAACTGGCGCCCGAAGAGTTTGTAGCGCTGACACGCTATCTTACGCGCTGATTTCCATCGGTCTACGCTCGCAACTTTAGTGCATGGAGCCGGAGAAGAACATAGCGGCAGGAGACGCAGAGGCACCGGTCGTTCCCTCGCAGATCGAGGTGGGCGGCGAGCTCGCGGATAACGTCCAGGCCCTCGTAGAGGAGGGTCAGCGCGGGATGGTACTCAATCTGGTGGCAGACCTGCACGCCGCCGATCTCGGCCTCCTTCTCGAGCACCTGCCTGCAGATCGGGCGCGAACCCTCTTCCACTGGCTATCCACCGAACAGGGTGGCGAGGTTCTTCCTGAACTTGAGGATGATTTCCGCGCGACACTCCTGGAGGAGGTCCGGTCCGAGCGGATCAGTGCTCTCCTGGACGAGATGCCTACCGATGACGCGGCTGACGTGCTCGCGGACCTGCCGGCGGAGGTCGTCGAGGAAGTACTCCCTGCCCTGGAGGATAAAGAAGAGCTTGCAGAGCTGCTTGCCTACGATGAGGAGAGCGCGGGCGGCATCATGGGCACCGAGTTTGTCGCGGTGCCGGAGCATTGGACGGTCGAGCAGGCGACGGAGGAGGTTCGGCGTCAGGCCGAGCACGTGGAGCCGATATATGCCGTATTCGTGGTTGATTCGAAGCAGGCCCTGATCGGTGGCGTTTCCTTGAAAAGGCTGCTGCTCTCACAGCCGGGGGCCCGGATGGGCGATATTCTTGACACGGACGATCTGTCTGTTCTGGCTGTTCTCGACCAGGAGGACGTGGCCCGCATCATGGAGAGATATGATCGCGTTTCGCTTCCCGTCGTCGATGGGCTCAAGCGCGTGATCGGCCGAATCACGATCGATGATATCGTGGACGTCATCCGTGACGAGGCGGAAGAGGACATCCAGCGCATGGTCGGTGTGGCAGGCGGCGAGGAACACACCGATTCGGTCGCCCAGGTGTCGCGCGGCCGGCTGCCCTGGCTGCTAACGGGACTAGTGGGGGCCGGCATCTCGGCCTCGATCATCGCGTACTTCGATCAAACCCTACAACAGGCGGTCGTACTGGCCTCGTTTATTCCCATCGTCCAGTCCACGGCTGGAAACGCAGGCATCCAGAGTTCGGCTATCGCGGTGCAGGGTCTGGCGTCAGGCGACGTTTGGACCAGCGATTTGTTGAGGCGAATCGGTAAGGAACTGCTCGTGGCGATAATCAACGGCGTGGCGTTGGCCGTCGCCTTGGCTGCTGCCGTCTTGCTGCTGATGGACGCCCCATCCACGTCGGTGCTGGCCTTCACGGCCGGGCTTTCGCTCGTGATTGTGATCGTCCTCGCCACGACCATAGGCGCGACGGTACCCCTGGTTCTTGACCGGATCGGTATCGATCCAGCGCTCGCGACGGGCCCATTCATCACGGTCAGCAATGATATCATCGGCATCAGCGTATTCTTTGTCCTGGCGACGCTGATATACCTGTCGTGAGGACTCAGAAGGCTGATGTGATGGAGCGGTGTCGCACGGCCCGTCGCGGCTCTGCGGTACCAGAGGGATAGGTCACCGCCGGTCGTCAGCGGAGCGACCGCGATTCTCAGGAATCCGCTCGGGCCTGCCACGATGCGACGAGGTCGTTCAGCGCTTCGACGAGTCGCCTAATCCTGCGGCTGTTCACGCCAAAATCCCAGCTACCAAATCGGCTCGCACTCCGAACGTGCAGGACGGATCCTTCTCCCGAACCAGTGATCAGGATCTCCATGTCGTCCCGAAAAAACCAAACCCGGTGGACGGACCTGATGTGGCGTTCCCCAGGCAGAGTGATCCGCTCGGGTCGCATGGATTGCACCGCCTGTTGTGCAAGGACGAAGATCGAGTCTTGCGGCACATCGTAGTAGAACGAGCGGCGCTGGCAGGCCTTCCGTTCCGGACACGACTCAAGCGGATTCGCGTCACCGCCTTGATCCTGCATCGTCCTGGTGACTGAAGAAGTCGCAACGATCGGATTTCTTCAGTACGTCGCTCCGTCCGCGGCGACCTCCGGTGCGCCAGCGTTGTACTTGGAGGGGCACTTAACAAGAATGTGCTCCGCGACGAAAATCTCGCCCTCGGCATGACCCTCGATTACGAGCTTCTCTGCGTCCTCAAAGTTTGCCGGCTTGGGGTTGCGGTAATGCACCTGCCTGACGTTGCCGGCATCGTCCTTCATCGTGAATACGAAGAGATTCTCATCCGGGTCATACTTTGCTGCCTGATCATCGACCCAGGTGCCGACCACGTGTGCGCTGGAGCCGGACTCGGCGGCTTGCGCGAAGTTCATGTATCCGCCAACCTGCTTACCGAAGTTCAAGAACAGCAGGGTGCTGAATCCAACCAGTATCACCACGCCGACTATCGTCTTCCATTTCATATATGATCACCGTCTTCGAATCCGATTGAAGGTTATGCCGGACCTTCCGTTTCGTGAATGTCCTGCTCAAGCGATCGTTCCAACTGAGCGATCTTTCGATCCGTTCTGTAGAGAAAAAATATAATTCCAAACCAGATGATCAGAACGACCACAAGGACTACGTAGAGCTTGTCTTCCGCGAGAAACACAGTTTCGAGCCCCACGGGAGCCTGAGTGGTCTGTGCCCAGATACTGTCGTACGCGGTCGACACGGTGGTGTCGGCCGCCGCGTCCTGCAGGTCGGGAATGGCTACTCTGGTCATAGTGTATCGCCGCGTGTTTCTTTCTCAAAACGAATGTCTTCAACGCGCTCCTCCATGAGCCGGAGGCGGGTGCGCTGGGTATACAAAACCCAGAAGAGCCCGATGAACCCGATTACGGCCGGGTAAAACACCAGCCTCATGACAGGGTCGGTGATCTCGCTGAACGCCGGGTTGCCCTCCGCGCCCGGATGGAGGCTCTGTAGCTGCCGGGGAAGCACATAAAGCAGGAACGGCACCGTAGACGCTGCAAAAATGTTGTAGACGGCAGCAATCTTTCCGCGCTTCTCCGGATCGTCGATGGAGTCGCGAAGAATGAAGTAGGCGCCATAAATAAGCAGTTCAACGGCGGCCATCGATTGACGCGGGTCCCAGTTCCACCAGATCTCGGTTCCCTGGTACCATGTAAACCGCGACCAGAAGATACCGGTTAGCAAGCCCAGTACTCCAAACGTTACGCCGACACGTGCAGCCTCGGCGGCCCGGATGTCGCGAATCGCATCGCCCGATCCGAGATAGCGAATCGAATGATAGGCGGATACAAAAACCGCCGCCATCAAAGTGAACCACATGGGCACGTGGAAATACAGATTCCGCGCTGTGTGCTCCAGGATGTTGATGAACGGAATACGCAGCGCGAAGGCCGCTACGATCATGGCCGTCAACCAGATCACAACGACGTTGCGGATTAGCTGATACTTTCGACGGCTTGCCGTCGGGAATACGTGGCTCATTCTAGTCCTTCCACACGTAGTCAAACAGTAGCACAGATGCCGTGATGACAACACCCGCAAAACTCACGAGCGTCACCAAGTGTTCTCCAGATTCGGCCCAGCCTCCACCTCCTACCAGAGAATTCTTGGTGGCGCTGATCACCGAGAGGAGGAGAGGGATGAGAAGAGGGAAGACCAGAACCGGTAGCAGGGGGCCGCGATTTGCCGTGCGGGCGATAATGGCCGCCAACAGCGTGGACGCCCCTGAGAGGCCGAGCGAACCAAGTAAGAGTGTGGTTGCAAAGAGACCTATGTCAACGACCTCGATGTTCAGGAGGGCGACAAACGCGATTCCGGCAAGCACGTTGGCTGAGAGCACGAGCAAGAAGTTGAACAGAAGCTTGCCTGCGTAGACCGAACTCGACCGGGTATGCAGCTGAAGCAGAAGTACCGTACCACGCTCAACCTCGCTGACAAAGGCTCGGCCAAGGCCGATCGACGCGGCAAATACAATCACGATCCAGAGAAGGGCTGCCTGAACATGAACCTCAATTTGCTGCTGGCCGAAAGCGAACATGGTCAACAGCAGCGTCGAGACGACGAACATCAGCAGGACGCTGATTCCGAAACGGTCGCGCAGCTCCAGCTCGATGTCCTTGCGGAAGACGGCCCACGTTCCTGCTAACCAGTCTGACAATGGATTTCGTCGATGAGTGACTGAAGTTCATGGGCCGGCACCTGTCTCGCGCTTAATGCCGCAACCAGAGGACGTTGTATTTTTGTGGCGAGGTTGGCAGCCCACTTTGATCACAAAAGATACCGGCACCAGCCCCTTCGGGGCGGCGAAAAGTTGCTGAAGAAACCCGACACCTAAAGCAGGCTTCGGCGATGCGCACCAGGATCTTCCCAGTCGCTCAATTCCGCGAATCAGTCAGGTTCGTCATCTTCCGTGCGGCGTGATTCTTTTCCGCTCGGCGGATCAAAATCGCCGATAAAAGAGATTTCGGGTCGGAGTTCCACGCCGAACTTCTCTCGAACGGCCTGCTGGGCCAGGAAGATTAGCGCCAGTACGTCGGCGGCCGTTGCACCGCCACGGTTGATCATGATGTTCGCGTGGCGGCGCGTGATCTCGGCTCCGCCAATCCGGGTTCCCTTGAGTCCTGCCTGATCGATAAGCCGACCCGCGCCCATGCCCTCTATCTTCTGAAAGATCGATCCGGCGCTTGGCTCGCTGTCGAGCGGCGGGTGTCGCTCGGCTCGCCACTCGAGGTTCGCCTCAATCGTGTGGCGCATCTGCTCGACGCTTCCCGGTGTCAAGCGAAACGAGGCTGTGAGGACGACGTCCCTCCGGTCGTGAAGAATCGAGTAGTCGTATCCGAAGTTGAAGTAGTCTACCCCTGCCGTGATTCGGTCACCCTCCTCTGTGAGAAGCTCCGCGGACTCGAGCACCTCTTCGATGAACATCGTGCGCTCGCGTTCTGGCGGTGGGGAAAGGAAGTGGAGGTTCTGCCACAGAGCCCCTCCAACCGTGGACGGGATGCCGACGTAGTGTTCAATGCCCTGGAGCCCGGCGGAGACTGCCGCCTCGATAACGTCCGGGTAGAAGATCGCCCCGCTCTCAGCCCGCAACAACCCGTTGACCGCATCGACCGAAATGCCACGCGCACAATTCCGGATCACGAGCCCGCGGAATCCGCGGTCGCCGACCAGTATGTTCGCCCCGACGCCGAGCAGGAAATAGTTGAGGTTGGTGGCGCGGGCGATTCGAATCGATCGCTCAAGCTCGTCGACGGTGAGCGCCTCGAAGAAAATATCTGTCGGTCCGCCGATCTTGAACGTGGTGTACGGGGCAAGAACAACGTTTCGACGCACCCGGTCCGGGCCGAATTCGAGATCGAGTTGTCGGATACCCTGCAGGGACACAGTCAGACGGGATTTCTACGGGCGGGGCGGGATTTGGCAGCATCGGGCCGATTGAAGATAACACGAACGTTGCCGTACAACACATGTTGCCATGCAACCTTGCGGCCCGTTCAGCGTCGATCACATAACCCATTATGAAATCAGCGAGACAAAATGAATAGCAAGTATCCAAATGTTACCCGAGCGTTCTCAAGGGTAGCGATCGGCGCCGTAGTCGTCGTATTCGTTTTCGCCCTGGCGGGCGGGTGCATGTCGACTAGCATCAGATCGGGAGAGGCGGGCGTCCGGTACAGCATGTTCGGTGGAACGAATCTGGATAAGACCTATGGCGAAGGACTGCAGATCTATCCGCCATGGGTGACGCTGATCCGATATGATGGCCGTGTACAGGAGAAGCTCGAAGAAATGGAGGCACTGTCCTCAAACGGACTGACGATCGGCATGGATGTCTCAATACGCTGGCGGCCTGAGATCGAACGCCTGCCGCGCCTGCATACCACGTACGGGACCGATTACTATCGCAAGCTCGTCCAGCCTCAGTTGAGATCTGCGGTTCGTGAGGTCGTTGGACAGTACACGCCGGAGGAGTTGTACTCGAGCAAGCGAACGGAATTGCAGGAGCAGATTTTTGACAACGTGCGTGTGGCTGTCGAGGATGAGTACGTAGATGTCGACGCGGTGCTGATCCGCGACGTACGCCTTCCGGAGCAGATTCAGCGAGCCATCGAGAACAAGCTGAAGGAGGAGCAGGAGGCGGAACGGTACCAGTTCACGATTCGAAAGGAGGAACTGGAAGCGCAGCGAAAGAAAATCGAAGCCCAGGGACAGGCGGAGTATCAGCGGATTATCACACAGAGTCTCTCGCCGTCCTTCCTCAGGTTTAAGGGTATCGAGGCCACGCAGGAGCTCGCCAATTCTCCGAACTCGAAAACGGTGATTGTAGGCAGTGGAAACGACGGGCTTCCGTTGATTTTGGGGGGCAACTAGCCGCCACAATGAAGCCGGCCAAGGCTGATAGTGATTTTTTCGACCGGGTGTGGGATGTGGTCGAGCGCATCCCTCATGGTAAGGTGACCACTTACGGCCATATCGCCGAGCACCTTGGTGTCAAGAGTGCCGCTCGAACCGTGGGTTGGGCGCTGAATGCGGCAGCGGAAAGCGGATTGCCCTGTCATCGGGTCGTCAATCGATTCGGTGCTCTGTCGGGGCAAGTCCATTTTGGTGGTCCTCACATAATGGAGGACTTGCTGCGAAGTGAAGGCGTGCAGTTCGGTGACGACGGGTGTGTTCGCATGGACCTGCACCTTTGGATCCCCGGCAGCCCCGAGGAGGACTAGCTCCAAGAGCTTTGATGGTTGAGGCAGCGGTGGGTCAGTTAGTTAGTTACTGGCCGGCCAACTTCCTCAGTTCATCCCAGAAGCCGGGAAACGACACGGAGGCCGCTTCCGCACCATCGATGCGCGTCTCGCCTTCGGCAAGAAGTCCGGCCACCGCGAGGGCCATCGCTACACGATGGTCCCCATGGCTTTCCACAACCGTACCCTTCAGCTTCGTACCGCCCCGCACGGTCATCCCGTCAGGGTGTTCGTCGATGTCGGCACCCATGCGCCGAAGGTTTTCGACCATGATCGCGATGCGATCCGACTCCTTGACGCGCAACTCCGCCGCGTCACGGATTTCGGTTTCGCCTGCGGCAGCGGTGGCGACGACAGCGAGGACGGGAATCTCGTCGATCAGGTTGGGTATGATCGGGCCGTCGATACGGACGCTGGTGAGTGAAGAGGTCTGGACGTGCAGGTCGGCGATCGGTTCGCCGCCGAACTGACGTTCCCGCGAAACGGTGATTCGTCCACCCATGGCCGTCAGGATGTCGAGTGCGCCAGAGCGAGTCGGGTTGACGCCCACTGCTCTGAGGGTGATGTGACTCTTTTCGACAGCCGCGCCGGCTGCAAGAAAGAAGGCGGCGGCAGAAAAGTCCTTCGGCACGGCCCACGTTCGAGCCGCTATCCGCTTGCCGCCTGTTGCGGTGATCCGCCGCGCGCTACCCAATGTAAAGGTCTCGAGCTGCAGCATTCGTTCGGTATGATCACGGGAGGGTGTCGATTCGACGACCACCGTTTCTCCCTCTGCATATAGCCCTGCCAGTAGCACCGCAGATTTAACCTGGGCGGATGCGACGGGCAATTCGTATTCGATGGGTTGCAGTCGCGCCTTGGAAGCCTCGATTCGGATCGGAGGGAGTCCGTCGGTCAGATGCACGCGGCCGCCCATCTTCCGAAGTGGTTCCGCAATGCGCGTCATTGGCCGCCTGGACAGGCTGGAGTCGCCTACGAGTTCGCTATCAAAGGGTTGACCGGCAAGAACACCGGCAAGGAGTCGCATCGTGGTGCCCGAATTACCGCAGTCGAGTGGCCCATCCGGTGCCTTGAGTCCATCCAACCCAACGCCCGAAACCGTCACACCTCGGTCGGTTTCGACGATGCTCACTCCCAGCTGCCGCAGGCAATGCAGCGTACTCTGGGGATCATCAGAATCGGGGTAATTGACAATCTCGCTGTCGCCTTCAGCAATCGCGGCAAAGATGGCAGCGCGGTGCGCGACCGACTTGTCGGCCGGCAGCTCTACCTTGCCAATCAGGTGGTTGGCGTTCCGAATCGTCTCGTGTGACACGGCAGTAGGGGTAGGGATGTCGTCTGAGCGAGGCCGATGATCGTGATTTACCAGACCGGCGATTCCTTCGTCGGATCCAGCGGCATGTCGTCGAGCGCCTGGCGTAGCAGCTCCTGCTTTCGATCCCATTCGAGGAACGCGTAGCGGAAGCCATTCAGTGCGATCTCGCGCAGTTCCATCGCGCCAATCATGCACTTCTCATGTACCTGTAGCAACTCGTCGGTCACCGTTGTCCGGCTGAACAGGCGGTTGTCCGTGTTTACGGTAACCGGTACTCCCGCCGCGACAAACTGCCGGATCGGGTGCTCCACGTACGACTTCACGACGTGGGTTTGGACGTTGCTCGTAGGACAGATCTCGAGAGGAATGCGGTGGTCAACGCAGTACTGCATCAGTTCGGGGTCCTGGTTCAGTGTAATGCCGTGCCCGATGCGGTGTGCCCCGCAGTAGAAAAGCGCTTGACGAATCGATTCCGGGCCCCAGGATTCGCCCGCATGGACGGTCAGGTTGAGCAGGTTGTTTCTCGCGTAGTAGAACGCATGCAAATGGTGCTTCGACGGGTTGCCTGCCTCCCCACCGGCAAGATCGAACGCGACCACGCCGTGATCGCGCGATCGAACCGCTACCTCCGCCTGCATGAGCGAAGCACTCTCGAGTCTATCTCTGAGTCCACAGACGATGATCCGGCTTGCGATCCCGTACTGACGCTCGGCCGCCATCAGCCCCTCGTGCACAGCTTCGAGAACCTCGTCGAGCGTCAACCCCTCCTCAACGCAAAGTATTGGAGCAAATCGGACTTCGAGGTAGCGAACATTCTCTGCGGCGTTGTCTTCCGCCAGCTCAAACGCGACGCGAGTGAGCGCGTCCCGGGTTTGCAGCATGGGTATCGAGTAGCGGAACCATGCGAGATACGACTCAAGGGTTTCCGAGTGATCGATCTCCTTCAGGATCAACAGCAGCTCCTCTTCCGAGTGCGCAGGAAGGAGATCCAGCTTGCCCTGCTCGCGTGCGAGGTCGAGGAGCGTCGAGAGCCGAAGGGATCCGTCGAGGTGGCAGTGCAGCTCGGCCTTTGGCCAGCTGAGAATGTCCTTTCGGCTTAGGGAGAGGTCAGCGGACATACGTTAGTCAATTAGGGCGGTGGAATTCTTGCGGCCG
This sequence comes from Rhodothermia bacterium, assembly GCA_018679295.1. Taxonomy (GTDB): domain Bacteria; phylum Bacteroidota; class Rhodothermia; order Rhodothermales; family JABDKH01; genus JAHHLP01. Next base: position 1,708 of record JAHHLP010000525.1, on the reverse strand, counting down.
CAAGATGTGGAACAGGTAAGGTAGGGCATCGGTTCTTTTTCTTTGACTGGTGATCATTTGCGGCGATTCTGCCGATACTTAATCAACCCGCCTTATCTTGAGGCGCATAAGGGCAGGTCACGGCGACAGCAGCCGATCGCAGAATGCGACCGACCGAAGAACGCTCCTGCCTCCACCCCGAAATACTACGACGAGGTGACGAAATGGGTAGCCTTGGCCCCATGGAAATAATCCTGATCTTTCTGGCCATTCTTCTGCTGTTTGGCGCGAAACGTATTCCCGAGATAGCCCGAGGGATGGGAAAGGGCATTCGCGAATTTCGCTCTGCCACGCGCGAGATCAGCAATGAACTCTCAATGGACGATTCCTCTGAGAACAAAATACAATCGAAGTCCCCGATGCAGGGCACTCCGGCTCCCAGACAGGACAATCCACCACGTGAGTCAGAACCATCTGCAGGTAGCAATTAGAATTCGAAACCCGAGCGTTCTGACTCGCTCATGAGCATCCCATCATTTGTAGGCGACCGGCGTCAGCTGACGCGAGGAGAGACCAGTTGTGAGGGACTGGTCTCTTTTTATCTGGAAAAACAGCGCGATGCAGCCGATCCGCTGAACGCGTTCATCAGTGTCGACGAGGGGCGGGCAATCGATAGAGCACGTTCCGTAGATGCGTCGGTAGCCTCTGGTGAAGCACTCCCATTGGCAGGCATGGTGCTTGCCGTGAAGGATGTGATCTGTACGAAGGGCGGACCGGTCACATGTGGATCTCGGATCCTCAAAGGCTTTAAGTCCCTCTACGACGCAACCGTGGTACAGCGTCTGGAGAAAGCGGGTGCCGTGGTTATCGGGAAAACCAACTGCGACGAGTTCGCGATGGGGTCCTCAAACGAGAACTCGTTTTTCGGCCCCGTCCGAAATCCGGTCGACCCGTCGCGCGTGCCGGGGGGGTCTTCCGGGGGATCAGCCGCGGCACTCCGGGCCGGGTTTTGTAATGCGGCGCTCGGAACGGATACGGGCGGATCGATCAGGCAACCTGCGGCCTTCTGCGGCGTGACGGGATTGAAGCCAACGTACGGAAGGGTCAGCCGGTATGGGCTGGTTGCGTACGCGTCTTCCTTTGACTGCATCGGACCGTTCGGTGCCACAGTAGCCGACATCGCGGCCTCGCTCCAGGTGATGGCAGGTCTTGATCCCCACGACGCTACGTCGGCTCCTGTCGACCCCGCCGACTATGTCGCCGCTGTGAATGCAGGCGTAAGCGGGATGCGGATCGGCATTCCGCGGGAGTTTATCGGGGAGGGGCTGGATCCAGAGATCCGTACAGCACTCGAACAGACCGCCGAGCAACTCGAGGGCGATGGTGCAACGATACAAGAGGTCTCGCTTCCGCACACTGCGTACGGCATCGCTACCTACTACATCCTGACCACAGCCGAAGCATCCAGTAATCTGGCTCGATACGACGGTGTCCGCTACGGCTATCGTTCCCAAGTGGCGGAGCAAAACGGGTCCAGGCTCGAGCGTCTCTACACTGAGTCGCGGACGGAGGGTTTCGGCACCGAGGTTAAGCGTCGCATCATGCTGGGCACCTACGTGCTCTCGTCCGGCTATTACGACGCCTATTACGGCAAAGCCCAGCGCGTACGTTCGCTCATCCGTAGCGACTTCGACCGCGCCTTCGAGACGGTAGACGTGCTTTTGACGCC
>JAHHLP010000237.1 GCA_018679295.1 Rhodothermia bacterium | reverse complement strand
GAGTCTCTTTCGTCAACAGAGACGATGCTGCCATAGGTGAGGTCAAACTGGACTTGCGCGCTGCCGCCGTAGGCATCTCGCGCAGTAACCAAGACGGAAATAGTTCCACTTGCAACTCGGGTGACCGTAAGAACTGACTGATTGATTGACACTTGCGCGATCAACGTGTCTGAGCTTTCGGCCTCGAACGCCAGGGGATCGCTGTCGTTATCAGCGAAGATGGTGTTTAGGTCTACTACGAAAGGCGCTGTGGTCTCGATTGTAGTGTCGGGCGGAGTCACGATCAGAACTGGGTCAGAATTGAACAGCCGGGTCGCAATGACTGCTCGATTGTGCGTGACTGACGCGAAGGTTTGATACTTATCGTGGCCGAGCTCTTCATACACTCGCATGAGATAGTCATAGTAGGCAAACTCCAGATCACTCAGCGATCTCGAAAAAGCGACGACAAGTCCTGCGCGAAAAGATTTCTGAGAGGAGGTCGTGTCGGGAATCCTCGGTCCATGGATGTCGAGGATCTCCTGAACGTCCACCTCCCGCAATCCCTCCGCTTCAAAGACGTCGACCAGCGGAGGTGGGCAGCAGATTGGCTCAGAAGCTACGTAGGAAGGACTAATCAGCGTGCGAATCGGGGATTCGACACTCGACGACGACATGAGACCCATCAGATATAACTCGAGGTCGCTATATCCATTGTCCAGTACACCTATTGGGTGGGCACGGAAATAATCGTCGAACTGCTTATCGACGACGTTCGGGTAGGACCCCCACATCGAGTGACCGAATCCTGAAGTCGGTCTTTGAACGATTCCCCAATGTCCGATCATCCCGAGATCCAGCGAGGAATCGAGATGGACTGCCCATCGATGTAGCAACTCGTGATTCAGAAGTCCCGGGCTGACCGATGGAAAGAGGCGGATGACACCTTGCAGAGTTCCACTACTACCGTACTCAGACGAAGAATCAAATTCGCTGAGCCCGATACCCTGAACGTTGTTGCTAACCGACTCGTAGTATCCCGCAAATGTATTGTCGAGAGAAGGCAGGGATGCGATGAACAAGAAATCAAACGTGTCGTCGGCATACTCGTAGAATCGTTGAGCCAGGTTCTTGGAGTCCGCGACAGAGTCAGTAATACTCAATACGTAGTTCGTGTGATCAATACCTGGCCCCATGACCTGGCGACTAATGTTCGGAATCGGGACCACAGAAGCGTCAATCGTAATCAACGATGGGGTTCGCGCTGCACTTACTATTTGCTCATGGCCATCCCTATGAATGAGACGAAAACTATTAGGGTAGCCTAGGAGCCACGCTGGACCGATTTCGAAGATGGTGTCCTGAATGTCTGCATTCTGCAGAAGACTGTCGATAGTGAAGATCCCGTCGCCTGCCGTTGCGTCACCGTGTGTTCCGTCATCGAGTAGTGTCACGAACTGGCCACCTACATTGCGACGAGTGAAGCTATTCCTGCTTTCCCATAGAACCTGAACGATGGAAGTGTCCATTACACCGATTCTCAGGGTAGTCACGTCAATCCCGGCTCGTACAGCAAGTGGATCGAATTCGACGAAAGTGAAATTGGAGTCCGACCGCGAAACCGATTCAGTTCCAGCAGACTGCGCCGCGATCGGGCCGATACTGCTTGTTTGCATTGCGGTCTGAATCAACAAAAGCGCAGACAATTGAATGGTGCAGAGTAGCATGATTCTCACTAGCTAATATCGTTGGCGACTCCAGGCGGCTAACGGTCTTCTGTATTAGCGGCGCGGCGCGCGCCTCCTGGGAGGTAACGATACGAAAAGCTCGCAGTAGATGGATGTTGATCGCCCCGGGCCCCGCCCGCTACAGGCAGGGGTTAGGCGGATCTTTCACCGATAGATAACCTTCCGATGACCCACCTTGATAACCACAACATTCTTGTCGTCGTCGTCGCCGACATAGACGATTCGGTAGTCGCCCTGCCGGATTCGGTAAAGCTCTTCTATTCCGGAGAGCTTCTGAAATCCTGAAGGCCTCGGGTCCGATGCGAGCGCACGAATACGTGATACGATTCGGCGACGATCCCTTTGCGTACCGACCCGTTCGTTTTCCTTGGCGGCTGACCGCTTGAGTCGGATGCTATAGCCGGCCATGCTTCTTGAGGTCGGCGACAAAGGACTCGAAGGAGACGGTGCGCTCGTCCTGTCGCTCTCGCGCGGCCTTCAGGTCCTGCGCGTCCTCGAGAAGCAGTATGCGTACCGCCTCGTTGACGACATCTGACATCGACTGATCGGTCTCTGCGGCTTTTAGTCTCAGGGCGCGATGCAGTTCGGCATCAAAGTATATAGTGGCTCTTTTCGATTTGGTGGAAATACAACACATCTCCTCGAATCAGGCACCGACATCCGGCGTGTCCAGACCCTCCTCGGCCATCGCAACGTCGTCATCCTGGACTTGATCCGGGACAACTATGATCTACACGCACATCACCAATCGCGGCATACCCGTGATCAGTCCGCTGGATGTGATGTGACCTCGACACGGTTGGCGCGGTGGTGGTCGGCTACCGCAGCGGATTCCCGCACAGTCACCTCGGCCAGCCGCTTGACCGTCCGCAGCATGCGCTGCTCCATCACGAAGTCGAGGGAAGGCTCCATCGCCGACGCCAACCGGTTGCGCCACGTACGCTCCCGCAGCGGTTCGATGCAACCGCGAAGAAGCAGCCGGCACCGCCTCCGCGAAACACCCTGTATATATACGGACCACGACCGCCTGGGGACAGGTCCCACTTCCGCGTTTCGCGTATCAAGATGCTCGCCGAAACAGATGTGTCGTTCGGGCAGGAGTTC
>JAHHLP010000222.1 GCA_018679295.1 Rhodothermia bacterium | reverse complement strand
CGTCGGGGATGATGGCAGCCATGAATGGAGCAACTTTAATCAAAGCTGGCGAGGCGGATCTCGTGCTTGTTGGGGGGGCGGAGTCGATGTCCGGTGCAGGGTTCTATCTCTCTTCGCGTGCGAGGTGGGGTTATAAGTATCTGGCCGGGCGTCCTGAGGGAGTGGTAGATATCCTCGAGCGGGACGGCCTGTCAGATCCGTTCTCGGATGACGCGATGGGAGTGCAAACGGAGAAGTTGGCTGCCGAGAAGGGCATCTTGCGAAGCGATCTTGACGACGTCGCAGCGATGTCCCATGATCGAGCCGCGAAGGCGCATGAGAACGGGCACTTCGCGGCGGAGATTGTCCCAATCGAATATCGAGACCGACGAGAGACGAAGGTGTTGTCCGACGACGAGGGTATTCGTGCAGACACGACCGCTGAAAGCCTCGCGAAGCTTAGGCCGGCGTTCTCAAAGGAGGGTGTGTTGACCGCGGGCAACAGCAGTCAGATCAGCGATGGTGCGGCCGCCTTGTTGCTTGCCAGCGCAGACGCGGTTGAGAATCATTCGCTGACGCCTATCGCGAAATTGACGGCCGGCGCATGGGCAGCCGGTGCGCCCTACCGCTTCCCGGAAGCGCCAATTCCTGCCGTGAAGCGCGTACTCGATAAGCTCGGAGCAAACATCGGCGATTTCGATCTCTTCGAGAATAACGAAGCCTTTGCCATCAACAACTTGCTCTTCCATCGCATGCTGGACGTACCGATAGACAAGCTGAACGTCCATGGAGGTGCCGTAGCGCTGGGTCACCCAATCGGCGCGTCCGGCGCTCGCATCATGGTGACGTTGACACACGCGCTACGCCAACACGAAGGAGAGCGTGGCATCGCAGCGATCTGTCACGGCACGGGTGGCGGCACCGCCGTTGCCATCGAGTTGGTCTAATCGTCCAGGTTTGGCGTCATGGCTGGTTGGTCTCTGGCCAGTCCATTTCAGTTGACGGCAATTGACCCGAAGGACGTGTGCGCCTTGAGCGTGGGGCCGCCTCCATTGAGGGCGCCCTCCATTGAGGATTTGCTTTGGCTGCCGCCAAACGAGTAGTTGCCGCTCATCTTAACCTTGTCGGCACGAAACTCGACGTTGGCCGCAAAGTTTTCAGGCGCCTCGATCTCTATGTCGCCGTGACTATTCCGTATGCTTCCACCGACAGCCTCCGCCAGGGAGAGGTTGATCTCGCCGTGAGAGTTGGATAGGTCGATAGTTCCGCCACTTCGTAGGTCCAGTTCGAGATCACCGTGAGCGGCTTTTGCACGCAGATCATCGGCACTCACGGGACCGGTCATGAGGTCGCCGTGCGCAATCCTGAAACTGACGCTGCCCGCCTTGATAGCCTCAAGCTCGAGGTCCCCGTGCGCCATGTTGATATCGACGTCGTCACCGTCCACCGACCCGATGGAGGCATCGCCGTGCGCCACTCGCAAGTCGAGATCGCCGACCAGGTCTCCAACCTTCAGATCACCATGTGCGACGGAGATATCCGCGTTGAACCGACGCGGGACGACAACTTTGACGTCAATTTCCGCACCGCCAGTCGATCTCCTATTCCAGTTTCTCTTCGACGGCTCCGTCTTGACAACTATTCGGTCACCGTCCTGACGGGCGTCGAAGTTGAGCGACTCGAAGTATTCTCGAGCAACCTCGAGATCTCGTGCATGTAGTGTCACCCGAACGGTGGCCACGTCGCTGCCTGATGTCTCGATAGACACGTCGGCATGTCCTATGGACAACTCGAGAAGGCCACCCTCATCGACGTTGAATTGCTTGTCGACGATGAGTTCATCGCCCGTCGACACATAAGTCGTCGAATGTCTATCGACTTCGGTGCGCGTTTCAACGTGCGAAAATCGGTGCTCGTGTCGCTCGACGTCGTGATGGAAAAACTTGTTGGTAAGCGTTTTTCCGACGTTGACGAGTCCGAGGGCAGCTAGAACACACAGTATGGCGGCGACGATCTTGGTTCTCATTTTCGGAGCAGGGTGATGCGATCAGGATGCTATCTTCATGTAACACGCTACGGGACGAATCGCAGCCGGTTGCGGGCTGGTTTATGAAATTCGACAGGCTGGGCGCTTCTTTCTTCGACAGGCCGACCCTCGAGGTTGCCCCGGACCTTCTCGGTAAATGGCTGGTCCGCACAGGCATCGAGAAGCGTCCGCTCGTTGGGCGAATCGTCGAAACAGAAGCCTATACGGGTGATGACCCCGCTTTTCACGCCTGGGGAATTGTCGATCCGCCGACAGGATTGGTACAGCCGAGCGGTCGCGGCTATGACCTTTTCGGGCCGCCCGGGCGCGGGTACGTGTACCTGATCTATGGCATGTACTGGATGCTCAATGTGATGACTGAGCGTGAGGGCGTTGCAGGGTGCGTCCTCATCCGCGCTGTTGAGCCCCTGGCCGGCGAGGCCCTGATGTGGGAGAGGCGGCCGGCTGCTAGAAAACCGACGGATCTGACGAGTGGTCCCGGGAAGCTGACCCAGGCGTTGGAGATCGACAAGGCCTTTCACCGGTCGTCACTGCTCGAACCGCCGCTGTTCTTTGCAGAGCCGGAGGACGAGGTTGCCCATCGAGTCGCGACTTCATCGCGAATCGGAATCACCAGGGCGGTGGAGCGGCAATGGCGCTTCTACTGCGACGGAAATCCGTTTGTCTCACCCGGCATACCGAGCGACCTTGCGGCCGCAAATCGCCGCAAGGCGCGGAGACGAACGCGTCGGGCGTAGGAAAGACGCATTGCGAGTCCGACCGGTCACGCGCACTCCGTTCAGCGCCCGATGTCACGTCGATGAGGTCCATGCCCCCACGACGCGGCTGCGTCCATTCTTCGAGGAATAATCGCCTGAGGTCAGCGTACATTGACGTCCGCCAGCATCCTCGCAACAAGGACTTCTACACCGGATCGGAATGTCCCCGAAAAAGACCTCAGAACAAATCAGAGCCGAGTTCTTCGACTTTTTTCGAGAGAAGGACCACGAGATCGTATCCAGTGCGTCGCTCGTCCCCGACAACGACCCAACGCTGCTGTTTACGAACGCGGGCATGAACCAGTTCAAGGATGTGTTTCTTGGAACCGGCGAGCGGCCGTACAAACGCGCGGCAGACACACAGAAATGTCTCCGTGTTTCGGGAAAACACAATGACCTCGAAGAGGTGGGTATCGATACCTACCACCACACGTTCTTCGAGATGCTGGGCAACTGGAGTTTTGGAGATTACTTCAAGCAGGAGGCCATCGGGTGGGCGTGGGAGCTGCTCGTCGATCGATGGGGGTTGGACCCGTCGCGACTCTATGCGACGGTCCACGAGGGCGATGAGGCGTTAGGGCTTGGCGCCGATGAGGAGGCCGCCGGCTTCTGGAAGTCGGAGACCACCATCGATCCGGACAACGTCTTATTCTGCGGCTCCAAAGACAACTTCTGGATGATGGGCGACACGGGACCGTGCGGACCGTGTTCCGAGATTCACATCGATTTGCGCTCGGATGAGGAGCGCAGCAAGGTTCCGGGGTCAACTCTTGTGAACGCCGATGATCCGCGGGTCATGGAGATCTGGAATCTCGTCTTCATCCAGTACGATGCGAAACGGGACGGATCGCTGGAGCCGCTCCCGGCACAGCACGTCGACACTGGCATGGGATTCGAACGACTGGTGGCCGTGCTTCAGGACAAGCGGAGCAACTACGACACCGATCTTTTCGGTCCGCTACTCAGCAAGATTGCGGAGCTTACGCCACGGTCCGACATCAACTCGTACTCCTTAATTGACGTAGAGGGCGCGGAGCAGGAGAAGGTGAAGATTGCGATGCGGGTCATCGCGGACCATGCGCGTGCCATCACGTTCACAATAGCGGACGGCGTGATGCCTGGCAACGTCGGGCGCGGCTACGTAATCAGGCGCATCCTGCGCAGGGCGGTTCGATTCGGGTACCAGACACTTGAGCTCCGAGAGCCGTTTCTCCATAGACTCGTCGCCACAATTGGCGAGCAGATGTCGGACGTCTTTCCGGAGGTCGGCAATCGCAAAGAGTATGTGGAGCAGATCGTCCGTGCAGAGGAAGAGAGCTTCCTGAATACGCTCGGGACGGGCCTCTCATTCTTCGACCGCATCGTTCCGTTCGTCAAGAGCTTTGCTGCAGGTGATGGAGATGTGGAGTCACTCCGCAAGGAACTCGAGGAAGACCGCCGCACGACAGATCTTCTGGAAAAATCGTTCGTACAGGCCGACAGCCGCGCCGACATGATGCGGCGATTCGAGGAGGTCGCCTCGCGCGGGGTGCTTCCGGGCGAGATCGCCTTCTTGCTTCACGATACGTACGGTTTCCCCGTTGACCTGACCCAGCTCATGGCCAGGGAGGAAGGCTTGGGAGTCGACATGGATGCGTATCAGGAGTTGATGCGCCAGCAGAAGGATCGCGCCCGCTCGGCGGCGACGTTCATCGCCGACGATGAGGACGACGAGAGTTGGCATGAGATCAGCAGCGGTGGCCGATCGGAGTTTGTCGGTTACGACAGAACGGCGATCGACGATGCCCGCATCCGAAAGGTCCGCAAGGTCCACGACTCCGACGGCGGCGAGGTGCTTGAGGTGGTTTTGGACAGGACTCCTTTCTATGCCGAGAGCGGCGGCCAGGTGGGTGACGTTGGACATCTCCGCATCGGTGATCACGCAATCGCAGTTACCGACACCCGTCGAGTCGACGAAGAGATCGTGCATTTTGTGGAAGACCTTCCTGGAGATCTTGATGGACCTGTTGTGGCAGAGGTAGACAGCGGTCGCCGAACCCGCATTATGAAGCATCATACCGCAACCCACCTTCTTCACGCGGCACTTCGCGAAGTTCTTGGGCCGCACGTGGCACAGAAG
>JAHHLP010000606.1 GCA_018679295.1 Rhodothermia bacterium | reverse complement strand
AGGTCCGGTTGGCGACCTCGACATTAATACCCCAATGCCGCTTCAGGTGAATTGCAATACCAGCTCCCACCGGGACGACGCTCTTGCGGATCCCTCCGTTGAGATAGCGACCATAGCCGAGAAAGGCATAGGGCTCTACTCTGCTTCCGCCCCGCAACGGATAAACCTGCAGTCCGAGCTCTGCCGAAGATGCCTGCGACTGCAGCGAAAGCTGGCCCACAACCTTAAACAGGCTCGAGAGCCCCACCCTCGAGCCCAACTGAATGGCAGACTGCGTAGAACGCGTCGTGGCCGACTGCTCGTTGAAAACGCCACCCGCATTCACGAAGAACGACTGAGCAAACGCGGTACCTCCGGTGACAAGCGCGAGGCCGGTTGCGACGACGACAATGGACAGACATCTAGGCATGACGGGAATGTGGGGTTAGGGTGGTGACGAGTGGCGGGATTTTATCGGATGCCAAATCGATAGACGATGCTGATATTCGACAGGACGTCTTTGCCACCGATGTTGTCCGTCCCGTCCACTCCATCGAACAGTGCGACGCGCGTACTAAGGCGCACGCGATCCTGGATGGAGACTCCGATGGGCAGCGTCAGGTCGAAGCCCGTTCCCCGATTGACAAAACCGAATGACTCGGCGGTGGGTGTCAACGACTCGTAGCTCGAAAAGACGACGGTAGGTGCCAATCCGACAAATGCACGAACGGGAGAGCGTCCCAGTCGCCGTCCGAAGGTGAGGTCAAGACTCACGACATTATGGTCGCCCGTCACGAATGCATTGATGCCGACTACACGGTTGTAGTGCAACTCGACTCCAAGCCGTCCCGCTGAGATATCCCGGTCGACTCCGGCCATCAGTTGCAGGTTGCCCATCGTCAGAAGCTTTCCGACACCATTGGAGGGGTTTCTGTCGAGGTCCCCCTGATAGAGCGCCAGACCGATGCCGAAAGTGTATCCGTCGACGAGTCCATTCGAACGCTGTGCCGATGCCCCGGGCGCTATCACCGACGTGGAGATTGCGAAAAAGGCGACTGCAAGGATAGTTAGGCGACGCCGCATGAAAAGGCGAAGTGGTAAGGGGTGGTGGATTCGGGAGCGAACCGGCCGGGAAATCAAAAACAGGATCCGAGCCGGTTTGCGGACATACTCCTCTATCATCGGCACATAACGACATCAGTTTTAGCTGATAGTCAGAAAGCGATTCGCGTTGCACGAAGGCAGTATCGGTATTGCCTTAAGACACCACCGGACCGGAACAGACGCGGGCTGCCATAGTGGCCGCTACGTATGGCGACGGCCCTGTGTGCTTTGCCCTTTTTGACGACTGCGACGGCCGCGTAGGTGGCGGCCCGCGCAGCCGTTTTCCGCTCGTCTGAGCCAAACCCGCAACATCAGCTCAATAATTCCGAAAGACGAACTCAAGGATTAACCGGTCCGGCGTGCCACACGGCCATGCGTTGCATTAATGCCCGTATGGATCAACCAAAGAATGGACGAGGATGACAGACAAGAACGGAACGGCAGACGGAATCGATCGCTTTCACGGCGCCTTGGTGGGACTTGCCGTCGGAGACGCACTCGGAACGGCTCTCGAGTTCAGGCAGCCCGGAACGTTCCGCCCCATTCGGGACATGGTCGGCGGTGGCCCATTCTGTCTCCAGCCCGGGCAGTGGACCGACGACACATCGATGGCCCTGTGTCTCGCCGACAGCCTGATTAGTCGGGGCCTGTTCGACCCACTCGATCAAATGCAGCGATACGTGCGATGGTGGCGAGAGGGGTATCGCAGCAGCAAGGGGTTTTGTTTCGATATTGGCGGTACGGTCCGCCAGTCCCTCGCGATGTTTGAGGCGACCAGCAATCCCTTCAGCGGTTCGCGGGATCCGCGCTCGGCAGGAAACGGGTCGCTGATGCGGCTGGCACCGGTAGTGATGTTCTTCTCCGACCAGCCAGCTGAAGCCATCCGGTTTGCCGGCGAATCATCGCGCACAACCCACGCCGCAGCCGCAGCGATCGATTCGTGCCGCTACTTCGGGGGACTCCTGGTTGGAGCGCTCTCTGGTGAATCGAGGGAACGGATACTCGCCCCGCTGTACCGGCCCGACGGCTGTTGGGAAAAGGGTTCACTCGTTGCCGAGGTCGAGGAGGTGGCTGCCGGATCCTTTCTACGCCGAGAACCGCCCTCCATCCAGGGAACCGGCTACGTGGTCAGATCGCTGGAAGCAGCATTGTGGGCCTTCGCTCGAGCTGAGAACTTTCGGGACGGGTGCCTGGCCGCCGTCAATCTCGGAGATGACGCCGATACGACGGGGGCGATTTTCGGTCAGATTGCGGGCGCCTACTGGGGTATGACGGGCATTCCGGACGAATGGCTGGAGCGCCTTTGGATGGCCGAGGAAATCATTGAGCTTGCGGAGCGAATCTTTAGCCGGTCTTCGAGTCGGACGTCGGAGGCGCCGGCATCATCAGAAAAATGAGTTCGGATGGCACTACCTGTATTGCCATCTCAACAACGCTGCTTATCTTTTCCGCCGCGTTCGTGAAGGCCGCTTCCCACCAAGTTTTTTCGAGACGCAGATCCCGCCATGAGCCAAGGTTCGCCCCAGCGTTCCAACCATCGCGTAGTATCCGGACGGCAGTTGTCCCTCAACTTCCAACCCGCTGCAAGACGCCGAGTCTCCCGCAGCAAGAATGGTCGTGTCCGGCTTTCTCCCGCTGTACAGGAGTCGCTCGGCCGCATTTCGATTTACCTGCCACCAAGGTCGAGGCCATTCGTTGCCCGAATACTTACCGAGTCTCCAACGGAGGTTTTTCCGGTTGAGGCAAGGGAGTCGAAGCACGGCGATTTCATGGCGATCCGGGGCAGACCGTTTGGTCAAATCACCGTCAACGTTTGCGGCAATCCGTACCAATTCCTGCTGACTCTGCTGCATGAGATTGCTCACGCACGGGTCCATGCCACGCATCGACGCTACGTACAACCCCATGGCGCCCACTGGAAGGAGGAGTTTGCAGGGCTCCTGGATCGTTTGGTGCGGACAGATGTCCTCCCGGCCGATTTGAGGCGCGTCTTTCGGATACATTCCGAAAACCCAAAGAGCACTGCTGATTACGACACAGAGCTGCAGCTTGCCCTTCGCCGCTACGACACACTCGACCGAAGAATGCTTGTCGCTGATCTCCGCGACGGCGACCTGTTCTCTTTGGACGGAAAAACCGTTCTCCGAAAGGGAGAACTGATACGGAGGCGAATCAGATGCGTCGCGACAAATGGGCACATCTATTCAGTCCTTCCGACGGCGCGGGTGCGAGAGATTTACTCACGCGAGTGAACTCTCGGCGCTGTCAACCGGCGCGATAAGATACCGCTATGTGCACGGCTCAGAACGAGTGGTCGTGCTCCATCCGCGCGATGTGCAGCGGGCAAGTCGTCGCTACCACGAGATCGATCTGGGCGTACGTTGGTTCGGGCGGCGCTGCTGCTGCGCTCTCTTGATGTGTCGCCGCTGCTGCTGGGCTCGCGAGGTGATGCTAGTCGAGTTCGTGCGCCGGTTCGCAATGCGGGAACGCATACGCGCCCGATTCCGCTCACGCTCAATCCGCTTGAGCTGGCGACCGGGTTGCTGAGCCTTTATCTGATTCGATCGGGCTCGTCGCAAAGCATCGATGCGATTGGTGCGCGCGCGACCTGGTCTCCGCTTTGAAAAACGGGAACGTGCGGCCGCCCGCTGTTTGAATGCCGCCGCGTGGCGCTGGTGCACCGAAGCGCGAGAACGACCAAAGCTGGACCGATTCTGATACGTCACCGTTTGCGCCGATGCTACAT
>JAHHLP010000090.1 GCA_018679295.1 Rhodothermia bacterium | reverse complement strand
GCGACGACCTGGCCGAACCCGAGCGGTTTCCGACACTCGGTATCGGAGGAGCCAATATTGGACCCGGGCTGGCAGCCCATGAGGTGGGCGTGCTTTCTGACATCGAAGCCCGATGCAAGCTCGCGGGGGCAGACCCTGCCTTCGTCGCAACGCTGTTCGAGGCCCTCGACAAGAGCGGGCGCTGGAAGAAGTGGGTGGATGGAAGTGATGCCGTGTCGTTGGCCGATCTACCTCAGGTCCGTCGTCAATGGCTGCTGCAGACGGGTTCGCGTTACGTATTTCAAGATGCAGCGGTTCTTCAAGCACGAGAGCATCTGTGCACCGTAGCCCGCGAGCTACTTGGAATCCAGCCGGAGAATGCCGTCAGGGACCGAATCAAGCGCGTGCTGCTTCGTTTCTACCAGGCGTTCAATCTGAGCGGGCTGAGGAGTCGATTGTAATACTGCAATCTCGCAACGAGCGCGCCGACCGATGCAGCGTTCGTGAGCCTGGAGCAGCCGGCCCTCCAAGATCAGAAGACCGCGATGGCACCTGCGACCGCTGCCACGGCAATCAGCAGTCCGGACACCACTACGCTTGCCAGCACCAAGACCAGGACGATCGGATTGGCAACTCGGACCAGCACCGACGCGCCCATTACGGCCTCCCTGCTATCGAACAGTAAGGATCTCAGCCGTGCGATCGACTGAACCAAACCCAGCAACCTTCCGAATCGTTTTCCCGAACCATCGGTGACCGCCGCATAGGCCTCGCGGGAAGTCGACGACAGCTCTGTCGACGCATCTACAAGACGCTCCGGAAGGGTCACCAGTTGGTGCAATCCCAGGCGAAAGACGAAGAGCACGGCCGCCGGCAACGCAAGAACCAAGAGAGTCGCAACCGCGGTGACGACCTTCCACCACGCGAAAGGATCGAACGGGAGATAAACAAGCAACACGACCACCAGTGCGGACAGACCCGACAGCAACCCCAGCGTGGCAAAGAATCCGACAAACGTCTGGGCCCGGCGGGAAACCGGCTCGATGGCGGCAAGCAGGCGGCTAGTCGGCACGCTCGAAGCGCCGCTCGTATCTCGCGTCCCAGGCGCTACTCCCGACATGCCGGTGGAATTAGAAGACCCGCCACCGGATCCAGTGTCCGCGTCACCGGCGCTCTCCGTACCGATCTTCTTCGGTGCCGGAGGACCGTCACGTGTGCCATCGTTGCGCCGCCAGTTAGCGTCGCCGGGATTCTCGCGGGCGTTCGTCATCGTCGTCTCTTCCCTTCCTCTGCCTGTGCGAGAATGTCGTCTTTGATTTCCATCATGTAATCGAACGCAGCGTCGTGCTCGTTCGGTATGATCCCGTCAAGTATCGCTTCACGCACCGCCTCCTTCAAGTCGCCGATGACTCGGCTGGGCGGCAGCCCAAGCACCTCCATGATCTCGTTGCCATCGACTGGCGGCTGGAAGTTTCTGAGCCGGTCCTTCTCCTCAACCTCCAGCATCTTCTCTTGGACAGAATCGAAGGCGTTGAGGTAGCGGCGTACACGACGCGGATTCTTGGAAGTGATGTCGGCCCGGACCAGCGTCATGAGATCATCGATATCCTCACCTGCATCAAAAAGAAGCCGGCGGACGGCCGAGTCCGTGACGTGGTCATCCACGAGTGCAACCGGGCGGTGATGCAGGCGAATTAGCTTTCGCACGTATCGCATGCGGTCATCTGTCGGAAGCTTGAGCCGGCGAAACAGGCGGCTGATCATTCGCGCGCCTCGCTCCTCGTGGCTGTGAAAAGTCCAACCCGTGGACGGGGAGTAGCGCTTTGTGGCCGGCTTGCCGATATCATGCAGCAGTGCTGCCCAACGCAGCCAGTAGGTGTCCTCGCACGGTCGATCGTCTGTCAGTTCGACAAGGTTGTCAAGCACCTGCAGCGTGTGAAAGAAGTTGTCTTTGTGACGGCGACCGTGTATTGCCTCGACACCCTTGAGTTCGACGAGTTCGGGAAAGGTCAGCTCCAGGATGCCGGTGGCCTCGAGAATGATGAACCCGCGCGACGGCTCGTCGCAGCACATGATCTTTTCAATCTCGTCGGTGATTCTTTCCTGGCTGAGGATCCGGACGCGCTCCGCATTGTGTCGCATAGCGGCGAACGCCTTGTCATCGATTCTAAAATCCAGTTGAGCCGCGAAACGTGCCGCGCGCACCATCCGCAGAGGGTCGTCGGCAAACGTGTCCGCCGGGTCGAGAGGTGTTCGAATAATCCTTCTCTGAAGGTCTCCCATCCCGTCGAAGGGATCGAGGTGTTCCCCATACCGTTCCGCATTCAGCGACAGCGCCATTGCGTTGATGGTGAAGTCACGTCGCCGCTGATCGTCCTCGAGCGTGCCATCCTCTACCAGTGGCTTACGGGAGTCGCTTCGATAGCTCTCCTTTCTCGCCGCCACGAATTCAAGAAGAAAGTCGTCGCCGGTGCCCAACCCTGCCTTGTCAGCGCCAACGCGAACCGCGGCGGTACCAAACTTCGGGTATACGCTGGCGGGCTTGGCGTCAAACTTTTTCGCTACCTCTTCGGCAAGCTTGATACCGCTTCCCGCACCAACCGTGACAAAGTCGAGGTCGCTCGTAGATCTCCCGAGCACGAGGTCACGCACCACGCCACCAACAGCATAGACTTCCACGCCAAGCTCATCTGCGGCATGGCCTACCCGCTTCAGCACGTCGCTGAGAGGCGACCGGCTGATCCGCGCCGCGATGTCTATGTCCACGCCCGGGTTTGTCACGATACCATTGTTGCTATGAGCTATTGCCGAAGACGCCGAAGGATCTCCTCCACCAGCGCGGATGCGTCAAGGACGCTTCGCACATCTACCGGCACCGAAGAGCCATTCTGCAATGCCGAAAGAAAGGCATCCGTCTCTCGCGTCACCAGCCGTACGCGCGGCTCGCACTCTATGCTCCTTATACCGACTTCTGTGGCCGCGAAAATCCGGCTTGCCTCGCCGAGGGAATCGTCCGGCCCGATACGCACGTGCGCAAAGGCACCGTTGAGGAAGCGGAGCGAAAGCAGGGCCATCACCGGCAAACCGGTGCCATCCCGGGCGACCTCCACATCAATTCGGCGGGTCGCAAACGTACCACAGAGGGTACCGGCGAGATCCGCCGCCGCCTGCAAGCTTCGGCGCCAGCCACGTATGCTATTCAACCCCGAAGTGACGGACAGCATTCGGGCTGGCCCTTCCTCCAGAAGTTCGCGAATCTGCTCGTCGAACAACAGAGGCCGCGTGCAAGACAGCTGCACGCGAGCCTCCCGGGCGCGAGCAATCAGCAATCGCGCCTCCGCGAGCGGAGATACAGAATCAGTGTCGAGGTAGGCGTGCGCCAGTGAACGAACAGCCATCTCGGCGGTCGGCAGCAACTCAGATGCAGCCCCTGCAACAAATACTACTCGTGCATCCGTTTCCGCGGCACTGAGGTCCAAATCCGAGTCGGTATCGACGCGGCGTACGTCCCACCCGAGATTCCCGGCACACTCCATGCGGAGATCCGTCCAGTCCGACACGCCGACAAAGTATGCTCTCACCGGGTTACCCCGTTCTAATGCTGCCGGATAGATCCGGCGCCAAAGGGCGCTCTGCCGAAAATAACCTCCAAATCATCCGGACTACGACCAAGTGAAGTTTCTGGCGATTCACAGACGCCGGCCGTATCGATTCTGAATCACAATTGTCCGTTTTTTAGATTCAATCTAAATAAGACCTTGGGGGCGTCTTAAGACCTTGCGAGCGGCCATACGACCTTACGAGCGCTTCTCGAGCCGATGATTGGGCCATAACAATACGCACTGCCTCAGCAAGTTAGTCGTTCGTCGCCGTGAGGTTCGACGACTCCAAGATGGCATTCGATACGAGAACTCATATGTTGGCACGCCAACGATTCAAAGCCTCCATGAACACGCAACGATCACGCCTGCTACTTCTTTCGCTTTCACTTCTCTGGATTGGATGCCAAACCGCGGAAGATCCGAATTTGACTGTCTATTCCGGCCGCAGCAAGTCGCTCGTCGACCCGGTCGTCGAGAAATTCTCGGCAGATACGGGGATAAAGGTGGATGTAAGGTATGGTGACACCGCGGAGATGGCCGTTGCGTTGATGGAGGAAGGAGATCAGTCCCGTGCAGACGTCTTCTGGGCACAGGATGCCGGTGCCCTGGGTGCGGTAGCGGAAGAAGGTCTTCTCGCGCCGCTGCCAGACTCCTTGCGTCAAAAGGTCGGCTCGAAGTACGTGGGCAATCTAGGCACGTGGGTCGCTACCAGCGGAAGGGCGCGCACGCTGGCGTACTCAGTTGATCGCGTGAGTCCGGACCAACTTCCGTCTTCGGTTTTTGATCTTACTGCGGCCGAATATCGTGGGCGGGTGGGTTGGGCGCCTGCAAACGGATCCTTCCAGGCCTTCGTGACAGCCATGCGTATCGTCCATGGCGACGACCAGACACGCACGTGGCTGACGGATATGAAGGCCAATGGTGCCGTTGCTTTCCCAAAGAACACCGCGATTCTTCAGGGTATTGCGAACGGGGACGTCGACTTTGGGTTGCCAAATCACTACTACCTGTTCCGCTTCAAAAGTGAGGATCCGAATTTCCCGGTAGAGCAGACCTCATTCGAAGCGGGTGACATCGGCAATCTGGTGAATGTTGCGGGAGTTGGAATTGTGACACACACCGACAGCCCGGTAGCCGCGGCTCGATTTGTCAGCTACGTGCTTGGCAATTACTCCCAGGAGTATTTCGCGGAAGAGACTTTCGAATACCCTGTTGTGCAGGTGTCAAGTGAAGGGTCGCTACCGCCCGATTCGCTGGTTCCGGCTGTCGAGCTCGACCAGCTGCAGGATCTGCAGCAAACCCTCGACATGCTTCGAGAGATCGGGCTGCTGTAGGTGGAACGGCACGGCATCAGAAGGCTTCTGCGCTGGTACTTTCTCCTCC
>JAHHLP010000544.1 GCA_018679295.1 Rhodothermia bacterium | reverse complement strand
GTTCTTCGTCGATAACATCTTCCGCTTTACCCAGGCGGGTTCGGAGGTTTCCGCCCTTCTTGGACGGATGCCGAGCGCTGTCGGCTACCAGCCGACGCTGGCCACCGAAATGGGCGAGATGCAAGAGCGCATCACGTCTACCAAGAGCGGGTCAATCACATCCGTCCAAGCCATCTACGTCCCCGCGGACGATCTGACGGATCCCGCGCCTGCTACAACATTCGCGCACCTCGACGCTACGACCGTGCTGTCACGTCAGATCGCGTCACTGGGCATCTATCCAGCAATCGACCCGCTGGATTCTACAAGCCGGATTCTCGATGCCCGCATCCTTGGCGACGAGCACTACAACACGGCGCAGGAGACGAAGCAGCTGCTGCAACGGTACAAGGAGCTGCAAGACATTATCGCAATTCTCGGAATGGACGAGTTGAGCGACGAGGACAAACTGGTGGTCGGACGGGCACGCCGTGCGCAGAGGTACATGAGTCAGCCTTTCCACGTGGCCGAGCAGTTCACCGGTTTCTCCGGGAAGTACGTCCGTATCGACGATACCATACGCGGCTTCCGCATGATTCTCGATGGAGAACTCGACCATCTCCCCGAGTCCGCGTTTATGTATAAGGGCGCGATCGAGGAAGTGATCGAGGCGGGCGAGAAGATGCTAAAGGAGGACTAGGCGATCGCGATGGCCAAGACTCTGAATGTCAACATAGTCTCACCGGATGGCAGCGTGTTTCGCGGCGAGGCAGCCGGCGTGCGCGCCCCTGGAGTAGAAGGCTCGTTCGAGGTGCTTCATAATCATGCGCCGATGATCGCTGCCTTTGAGATCGGCCCCCTCTTCGTGACGGAAGCCGACGGCGACAAGATCATCTTCGCGACGAGCGGTGGATTCCTTGAGGTCCTCGAGAACAACGTCACGGTTCTTGCCGAGACCGCCGAACCGGCGTCGAAGATCGATGTCGACCGTGCGCGCGAGGCGGAGGAAAGAGCCATCGAGGCGCTGAAGCAAGCCCCGGCGGAAGAACGAGCCGAGTATGAGGCGGCGCTGGAGCGCGCTCGCAACAGAGCCCGCGTCGCGATGGCTCAAGTCGGCACGAGACGCGGCAGTTAGGCGGCCTTAGCCGGTCGCGCGGCCACCTCGAACTCCGTATCATCCGGTTTGGAAAGTCGGGCATGGCGAGGGAGTCGTGCCTCAATACTCCGCGCCAATGACCATCGACGAGCTACGCACCCCGGCACTTCTGATCGAAAAAAGCCGACTCGAAGCCAACCTGCAGCAGATGCAGGATCTGGCGAACCGCGAATCGGTCGAACTCCGCCCGCACACGAAGACGCATCGCTGCATTTCGA
Source organism: Rhodothermia bacterium (assembly GCA_018679295.1). GTDB lineage: Bacteria > Bacteroidota > Rhodothermia > Rhodothermales > JABDKH01 > JAHHLP01. The sequence goes on along the minus strand of JAHHLP010000544.1, from coordinate 6,290 downwards.
TCGCCAAGCGCCAACGAGAGCTGGGTGCGGTGGGTATCACGGTGGCCAAGGTAGGTGAGGCGGAGGTGTACGCGGCGGCAGGCTTCAGCGACATCAGAATAGCCTACGAGGTCGTCGGTCGTTCGACGTACGAGCGCATCGCCGCTTTGCAGCACAAGGCAACGATCAGCGTCTGCGTGGATACGCCGGAAGGAGCCACCATGCTGTCAGAATGGTTCCGCAGCACGGGCCACGACGTTGATGTACTCGTGGAGGTCGACACGGGATATGGTCGCTGCGGCGTCCGCTGGGACGCGTCGAACAGCGTCGCGTTCGTTAGACATGTGTCCGAATTACCGGGACTCAATTGGCGGGGTCTTCTCACACACGCCGGGAATGCCTATCACGGACCCTCGGCGGCAGGGGAGTCAAAGGATGACGCGCTCGTTCGCTACGCCAGCGAGGAGCGTGACCGAATGCTCGACTTCGCGGTGGCCTTACGGGATTCGGACCTCGTGCCGGAAGTGATCAGTATCGGCTCGACCCCGACGATGTCCCGGTTTCGGAATGTCGAAAAGGCGGGATTTCGTATCACCGAGATTCGACCCGGCAACTACGTTTTCAACGATGCAATTCAGGTCGGACTCGAAACAGCGCCGATAGAGAACTGCGCTCTTACCGTTCTCGCTACGGTGATGAGCCGGCATCGCGAGCGGAGCGGCGTGGAACGGGTCTACCTTGACGCCGGCAAGAAGGTTGTAACCGCTGACACCGGGAGCGCAACCGAAGGCTACGGTATCCTACTCTACAACCCTCGTATGATGACCCCTCTTCCGCATGCGAAAATTGTTGCGCTCTCGGAAGAGCACGGCTGGGTCGAGGTTAGGGGAGGCTCGACGCTGCAGGTAGGTGACCGGACGCGGTTCGTGCCCAATCACGCGTGCGTAGCCGTCGACACCAGAGATGAGATGGTGCTTGTGGATGGCGACGACGTGGTCGAGATTTTGTCGGTCGATGCACGCGGCCGATCTTCATGAGAGTGCGAGGACATCTGGCACGACCAATCCATCGAGCTTCGCACCGATGACAGCAAAGACGGCCGGATACTCCGGCACTCCTCTCGCCCGAAAACTAGGAATCAAGAGCGGTTTCCGTGCAATCGTACTTGGCGCGCCGAAGAACTACTTCGAACTAATCGACGACGCACCCTCCGATGTGATCTGGATCGATGTGGACGAGGGTCGCGCCGATTTTCTGCACTTTTTCTCAGACAGCCGCAGCGAGCTTGAACACATGATGCCGCTGCTCAAGAAGGCGATTGTCAAAGACGGGATGCTTTGGATTTCGTGGCCGAAGAAGTCGTCGGGGGTCGAGACGGACCTCGATGGCAACGTTGTACGCGACACGGGCCTCGGTCACGGGCTCGTGGACGTTAAAGTGTGCGCCGTCGATGAGACGTGGTCCGCGCTAAAGTTCGTATATCGTGTTACGGATCGCTGACCGAGACCGATAGGCCGTGACGACGACAGCGTCAAAGTGATTGAAGGCGTGGATCAACGGGCCGCGGTGAGCGGTAATGAGGATCACCCCGGTCGGTGGTCTCAAAAACACATTTGTCAATCTCGTAACGGCGTTATGGCTGGTCACAATAAGTGGTCCAAGATCAAGCGGCAGAAGGCGGTTACCGATGCCCGCAAATCAAAGGCATGGGCCCGAATCACGCGCGAAATCATGGTGGCGGCACGCGATGGTGGAGGCGACGTCAGCATGAACCCGGCGCTATCGCTGGCGGTCGACAGGGCGAAGGCCGAGAACATGCCCAAGGACAATATCGAGCGGGCGATTAAGCGGGGCACCGGCGAAATCGAAGGCGAGGACTACGTCGAGGTGAGCTACGAGGGCTACGGACCGTCTGGAGTCGCCATCTTTATCGATGCGCTAACCGACAACACCAATAGAACCGTGGCCGACCTGCGGCACCTCTTCAGCAAATCTGGCGGGAGTCTCGGCCAATCGGGAAGCGTAGCATTCATGTTTGAGAGGAAGGGGATCATTGAGGTGAATGCGGCGGATATCGACGAGGTGCAGCTGTTTGAGACTGTCGCCGAGGCCGGCGCGGAAGATCTGACCAATGACGAGGACTCGTATGTGATCACCACCAGCGTGGAAGATTTTGCAGCAGTTCGTGAGGCCGTCAAGGAGCGGGGAATTGAACCGGTCGAGGCAGGGCTGCAGCGCATACCGACTACTACAGTGTCACTTGAACCCGGGGAAGCACGCAAGGTGGCCGCGCTCATAGAGAAGATCGAGGACCACGCTGATGTCCAGGCCGTATATTCGACGCTGGAGCTGGACGAGGCTACCATAGAAGCCATCGCCTAGCAAGCCCCACCCATCAACCCCTGAGCATGATCATCCTTGGCATCGACCCCGGCTCACGGTTCACCGGGTTCGGCGTGCTGCTCGTGGAGCAGGACCGGGAAACCGTGATCGAATTTGGTGTGATCCGGGTTGGAGCTGCCTCCGATCAGCACCTTCGGCTCAAGAATATCTACGACGGACTGACGGAAGTAATTGAGCGGTGCATGCCCGATCAATGCGCCATCGAGATGCCGGTCTATGGACAGAACCCGCAATCCATGCTCAAACTCGGACGCGCGCAGGCAGCCGCGATGCTTGCCGCTCTCAACCGACAGATCCCTGTCGCTCAGTACACGCCGAAAGAAGTCAAGAAGTCCGTCACTGGCAATGGCAACGCCAGCAAGCGGCAGGTGTGGTACATGGTGCGTTCCATTCTCGACATAACCGGAGACGACGACGGTATGGGACTGGACGCGTCGGACGCACTTGCCGTCGGACTTTGCCACTCGCATAGGGACGCACCCAGAGATGCAGGGGGTGGATACGGCAATTGGGCGGGCTTCGTTCGGGACAACCCGGGACGCGTTCGGTAGTCGTCCGTCAGGGCTGGCACGGCCCCTTCGAATGGGCTCTGTCTAGGTATTGGATCTACGTATCGGGACGAAGACGGCCAGCATCAATCGTAGTAGATTCCGCGCTCCTCATCCTTGACGCGCACGACCTCGGTTGCTTCGTCCATGTCGATGGTCCCCTTGCTCATCGTGAATATGAGGTGGGCGATTTTGCGGTCCTTTTGAGGGGCCTGCGCCAACTCGGGGTGCGCCTGTTCGATGAGGTCGATCAGAATGCGGATGTACGGATATCTCTGCTCCGCAGTCTCCATTTTCCCAATCGAGATCGCGAATAACTCGGAGTTCCTCCCGAGCTGGCGATCGATGATCTTGGTGGAATGCGACATTAGGCAGGGTGAGATGTTATGAAGCAGGGTGAGATGTTCGAGAACCCAAAGGGTAGGGAAAGGAATTGCGTACTGCGCGACGGGTGGCCGGAGAACTGACATACATATCCCCAATAATATTATACCGAACAACCACCTTCGTTACCAACCCTTGCGTGTGAAAAGGAGCATCTCCTGTGAGTCGAGAAGGGGAATCCGTTACCGACGCGGCTTGGAACCGCATCGCCTGCTTGTGGCTATATTCTGTCAGTGAAGAACGGAATCGACCATAGCAACATTAGCCCGTACCGTTTGGAGCTATTGCCTCCAGTCCCCGCGTTTCACCGGCGCGCACGGATCGGCAAGAGCCTCGATGAGGGTCAGTTGGTGTATTATGGTCCCTCTCCCGGCTACTACGGAATTGGGGAAGTGAAGCAGGTCGTCGGTCATTTTGTTGCCGTCGATTTCCGTGGTACGGGCCAGTTCGGCGTGCACGAGGATGTCATGGAGAATCAGTATCTGATTCCGATTCCTCAGTCGACGATGTCTCTGCTGTAGATGGAGTTGGAGGCTGAGGCGTTTTCCGGTCGGATGTGTGAAAAAAGGCCGTAGCCGACACCTTTCGGCCTTACAACAGTCTCACTACGCTATCCGTCGGTCCGGCGGGCTCTGATCGGAGCCGCCATTTACCTCAAGTCATCAGATATGCGGACGTCCATCAACAAGGTCACCCCCGTCGAGTTCGAGCTCGAGATCAACGCTACGGCAGATGATCTCAAGGAGGACTTCCACAGCCAACTACGCGCGCAGCGTGCCAGAACCGTACTCAAAGGGTTCAGAAAGGGCAAGGTGCCCTTGTCCCTCGTGAAGAAGATGTACGGACGCGAACTTGCCTTCGGCGTGGCGGAGAAATCGATCCAGCAGACGTACGAGTCGGAGGTGATGCAGCCCGGAGAGCACGAAGTCCTCGGGCAGCCGAAGATCACCGTCCTCGACTACGAGATGGACGGGGACCTGCGGGCGGTCATACGGTTCGGTGTGCGTCCGCAGTTTGACGTCAAGTACCCAAAACGCGAGTCGGTCTCGAAGCTGGTACACGAGGTGACAGAGGAGGAGATCGATCACGAGATCGAGCACCTGCAGGAATCAGCTGCCGACCTTGCACCGGTAGAAGGCGAGCCCGTAGGAGAGGACGATTTCGTCCTGGTGGATCTCCAGAAGATTGACGCAGCGAGCGGTGCCCCCCTCATCGGTGAGAAGCGAGAGGATGCGACCTTCTACCTGGGCGATGAGAGACTGCGCGCGGAGTTTCGCGATCCGATCGTGGGTGCGTCCGCGGGCGACACGGTGCGCGTCTCTATTCCACCGTCCGACGAGGACGAAGACAAGACGGTGACCGCCTATCAGATTACGGTGAAGGAGATCAAGCGGAAGGATCTTCCCGTACTTGACGACGACTTTGCGAAGGAGGTGAGCCAGGGCCAGGTCGAGACCATTGAGGCGCTTCGCGACCAGATTCGGGAGCGTCTGGTTTCCAGCTGGCAACAGCGCTCTCGCGAGCTTTTTGAGAGCAAGGTCGTGGAGAAGATCGTCGCGCTGAATGAGATCGAGATTCCCGAGTCCGTCGTTGAGATGTACCTGGACGCGTTCGTGGAGGAGTTGAAGAAGAATCGCGAGCAGGAGTTGCCGGAAGGTTTTGACGAGCAGGCGTATCGGGAGGCCCGCGAGGACGAGGCCGTGCATCAGGCGCGCTGGATGCTAGTCAAGGACCGCATCGTGGAAGAGCAGAACCTCGAGGTGAGTGAAGCGGACAGAGATGCCTTCTTCGAGAAGTCGGCCGCGGATGGTGAGGTGTCTTCCGATCTGCTGAAGCAGTATTACAGCTCCGTTTCCGGCTTGATCGAGCGCCTCGATCAGCGCCTCCTCACGGAAAAAGTGATCGACTTCCTTTCAGATAAGTTCAAGGTGGTCGAAAAAGACCGTACGGCCTTCGAGAAGGAAATGGAGAAGCAAGCCAAGAAAGAGGCGAAGGAGATCGAGAAGGAAGCTAAGAAGGAAGCGAAGAAGGCCAAAAAGAAGTAACATGTGCGAAGTGCCTGCAGCGGAACCTGCGTCGCGAGGATCCGGTAGGCTCAGACCGTTCCCAATTGTCCCCACCGATAACCGCCTACGATGATGGTTGACGACTTTGTAAAGTTCACCAAGAGTCTCACGTCGATCCCGGACGACATTTACAGCGGAGGTTTCGACGGCCCGATGAGTGCGCTCGTCCCGATGGTCGTCGAGCAGACAACGCGTGGCGAAAGGGCGTATGATATTTTCAGCCGTCTTCTGAAGGAGCGGATCGTGATGCTTGGCACGCCGGTCAATGACCAGGTAGCCAATCTGATCGTTGCGCAGCTCCTCTTTCTCGCCAGCGAGGATCCGGAGAGAGACATCAACCTGTATGTCAACTCGCCGGGTGGCGGTGTGTATGCCGGTTTGGCGATCTACGATACGATGCAGTATGTGTCGAGCCCGATTGCAACGATCTGCGTGGGGCTGGCTGCCTCAATGGGTGCCGTTCTCTTGGCTGCGGGAGCTAAAGGCAAGCGGGCCGCTCTGCCGAACTCGCGGATCATGATTCACCAGCCGCTTGGAGGCGCGCAGGGTCAGGCATCGGACATCCAGATCCAGGCTCAGGAGATACTGAAGACCAAGCACAAGCTGCACGAGATCCTGGCGTCGCATACGGGTCGTACGATCGAGGATATCGAGCGCGATTCGGATCGTGACTATTGGCTCAGCTCTGAGGAGTCGAAAGAGTACGGACTGATCGACAACGTACTTGAGAAGGCTCAGCCCAGCAAGGACAAGAAGAAGGACGACTAGGGGCGTTTCGGCGTAGGCGTCTCGGCGTAGGGGCGTCATCCCGGGCGCAGACCCGGGACCCATAGATTACCGCTTTCGCGGCAATGACGGCGTTTTTCATCCCGGGCCTGGAGCCGGGATCCATGAGAGGGCGAACGTTGAC
>JAHHLP010000144.1 GCA_018679295.1 Rhodothermia bacterium | reverse complement strand
TACGCTGAGAGCGCTGCGCGCGAACTCGCCTACGACTTCGTCCGCGCTTGTTGCCAGCATTGAGCGCACATCCTCGACATCACACCCGTATCGAATAGGGATCGTAATCTCATCCCACAGGAAAGGGAAGTCCCCCGAGTAATTGAAGATCGGCTCCTTGAATACAAATGAGTTCGCGATCCGGACTACCCGCCCGTTGTACAGATCTCCGTTGACCCAATCGCCGCATTCCATCAGCGTGGTCCGGATCACACTAATATCAATCACATCTCCGACGACTCCGGCCAGGCGTACCCGGTCTCCTGTCTTGTAGATGTCACCGAACGAAATCGCCACCCAGCCTGCAACGCTTACAATCACCTCCTGAAGTGCGAACGCGATGCCGGCTCCGGCCACACCAAAGGCAACGGTCAACCCTCCCAACCGATCGCTGAACACGATCGAAAGGAAAAGAAGCACGACCAGGAAACTCGCGAACGATATGGCCTTCCGCGCGCGGTACCTCGACCTGTCGTCTCGTATGTATCGCCCAACGGAACGCCGGACGAGTCGGCCGATGACATACAGGATCAGCACGCCAACAATCGCAACGACCGCCTTGGCAAAAAGCGGATTTTCGACTAGCCGCTCGAACACGGTCTGGAATTCCTCGACCGAGTCCTGTACGGAGTCCTGAAGTTCATCGTCCATCACGTACCAGAAACAGATGAATGTGGAGAGGCTGTGCCTTTCGCGTCGTGACGACAACAATGTGAGCCGGCTCGAAACGGATAGTTCAATCTAAGGCGAGAAATAGGTTATTCACGAAGGTCGAAATAAATTCTCGTGGGGCCGGTAAAGGCAAGATCATTCTGGCGTGTATCGCGTTTTACGATGTGCCACATCTCCTGTCAACACTCGTCGACGGCCCTTGCAGCCCTATCCTATTCCTGACTTTATCTCGACGACTGTCGCCGGGGGGTATCGACCGTGCGTCCTGCTCGTGCTCGTACTCCTTTTGGGCTCCGGTACGGCCGCGTGCGGAGGGGACGAGTCTGATCGCCAGTCGGCCGAAAATCCGGTGGACAGCCTCGCCGTATCGGCTACCGATTCAATAGGTGCCAGACTAGACTCGGCTGCCTCCGGAATCATAGACACCGCCTCGGTCGCTTCGGACAGTGTGCAAGTACCTGTCACGACCAACTCGCCCGTGTCAGGCGAACCTCGCGTCGAGATGGCGGATACGCTGGTCATGGAGCGTCTTCTCAGTGAAGTGGCTGCTCTGCGCACCGAGGTTGCGAAATTGACAGCAGGTTCGACAATTCAGAAAAGGAGTTCCGCGGACACTTCCCAGACATCCACCCGGGCTCGCGTGAAAGAGACGGCCGAGGACGTTCAAAATTTTGGCCTTCGGGCTTTCTGGGCCGTGATTATCATCGCCGCAGCCTTCTTCTTGATCAAGGCGATCGTGTGGCTGCTTGAAACGTTGTCGGAGCGAAGTGCGCGCAGGCGCCTGTTCTTCAAAAAGCTGATACCCATTACGCGCATCCTTGTCTGGATCGTCGTAGTGTACTACATCATCTCCGGTGTCTTCGAAGTGGACCAGGATGGCTTGCTGGCGGCCGGCGCGGCGGTCGGAGTAGCCGTTGGTTTCGCAGCCCAGGATGTGCTGAAAAACATCTTCGGCGGAATACTGATCATCCTCGACCAGCCGTTCCAGGTGGGCGACCGGGTTAGCGTTGGCGGCACATATGGCGAGGTCGTCTCGATCGGCCTTCGATCAACACGAATTGTCACGCCCGACGACAACCTTGTCTCGGTCCCAAACACCCAGGTCGTCGACGGGCAGGTGGCGAATGCGAACGCCGGAGCCCTCGATTGCCAGGTGGTCACGGAGCTTTATTTGCCGGGCTGGGTCGACGTAAGCAAAGCGAAGGAGATCGCATATGATGCCGCTGCAAACTCCAAGTTTGTCTATCTGAAGAAGCCGATCGTGGTGCTGATCAAAGACGAGTTCAAGGAGACATTTCTGACGCGTGTCGTCATCAAGGCTTATGTCATAGATGCCCGGTATGAGGCGCGCTTTGCGAGTGACGTCACCGAGACGGCGAAAATGCAGTATTTGCGCGAGGGCATGCTAGCTGAGTTCTACCCTGGAGCGGCAGCAATCGCGGATGGCGAGACGTCCCACGAGCTTGGGTAGCAAATGAGTGAGTTGTTGGTAGATACCACTGTCGAGGAGATTTTGGAAGATGCCGGTACGCAGGCCGACGGTGCCGCAGGCATTTCGCCGTTTCAGGAAAACGAGGCAGCACTTCAAGCAGCTGTCGCCCGAGCCGAGGCTCGCGCACGAGGGGTGTGGGCGGAATGGCTCAAATTCGTCCGCGAGGACATCGAAACGAAACTGGTGACGCTTCTGAAAGGTGTTGCCGACGCCCACAGCGCTCACCTCAGCCAGCTTGACAGCGAATCGGGGGCTGACCAATCGGCGGCAGCAATTCTTGAGTATCGCAGAGCTGTTGAACGCGAAGTGGTGAAGGTGTTGGAGGACCGCCTTCGGGCCCGAAACATTGGCCGCGCCATCGACGCCCGTTTCGCGACAACAATTGACAGTTTGTCGGCGGTTGTCGAGGTCTTTCCTGAGTCGATTCGATTGAGCCAGCCAGACGAGCTTTTCCATCCGGATGAAAGCGACGGCACGATCATGTCGATCCGGAAGCTTGGGCGTCGAAGTCGCCTTCAGATGGCAGCTGCCGGCATCACAATTCGAAATAGACTTCGGTTATTAGTGGGCCGCGAAGAGATCCGAGCCATCCCGCCGTCGCGAATCGTACCGGCTCGGGAGCTAGCGGCAAAATACCTGTCGGGAAGCCTTCCCGTCAACCTAGAGGAAGCTTGTGCCGCGTTGCAAACCCGTGTGGCCCGCAAGATCGCGGACGTTGAGCGGGCGCTAACCGACTGGGCCAACAAGATCCTGACCGAAGAACGTGACGCGGAGGTACTCTTCGAGAGCTCGGTCCGTCCAAGGTGGGATTCTGTTGCACACGTCGAAGCGAAGACTACGCAAGAGAGCTCGGCAGCCGGCGAGGCTCAGTCCGCTGACTCCGCATCCTCAGACGAACTCGACGGCCAACCGGAGGAGGCAACATCCGATGAGCCGGAAGCTCAGGACTTTCTGGAGAGCATTTCGGCAATTGGAGCAGAACTTCAACAAGAATTGCAGGCAGCAGTGGTGGCAACGGAAGAGCCCCCAATTGACGAAGACCCCTTTGGGGTCGCGTTCGGCGGTCTTCGCGAAGACATCCGGAGGGCTGGCACCTTTCTGTACCGAACCAATGACCGATTGTCGATGCAGCAGAGGCCGGCAAAAGGAAAGATCGCCGGCGGATGGTCCGACTGGCACGAACAGGCAGCCGACCGACTGCGGTACCTGGACTATCTCTTGCTGATTCGAGACCGCATTCTCAAGGCCGAATCGTCGATTGTGGAGCGGACGTCGAGGGCAACCGTGATGGCGGTGATCAATACCTTCGTGCACATGAAGGATCAGTTCGCGGCCTGCGCAGAACGTGCGGACGAGGGAGCTCGCCGCGCCGGGCAGCCGAAGCCTGAGGACTACGCAGCGAATCTGACGTCGACCAAGGACGAGCTGTCGAATTTCCTTCGGTCGATCTTCCGTGATTTGCCCGGCTTGGTCTCGTCCGATCAAGCGTTGGCAGAGCCTGGACGTGAAGAGTGGGATGGACTTGGAAAATTCGTAGACGGACTTCCGGAACAGCTGGTGATGCACGAGCTCTACGA
>JAHHLP010000515.1 GCA_018679295.1 Rhodothermia bacterium | reverse complement strand
ACGTGCCGTCCAGCCTGCCTCAGCCGGTTCAGGCACTGATTTCGAGCGATGGTGAACAGCCACGACCGAAACGCGGGCGTACTGAGCAGTCGCGATCGATTTTCGTAGACACGAAGAAAGGTGTCCTGAACGGCGTCCAACGCCTCCTCACGGTCAAGCAGCATCTTGAGGCAGAAGGCGTAAACGCCAGTCTTATATCTTCCGTAGAGAAGAGCGAATGCGAGCTCGTCGCCGGACCTAAACGCGTCGATGATTTCCGAATCCGTCATCAATTCGTCCCCCGATCTAACTACGACACGCTTGGGAGGTTGAAGTTGCCGTTTAATTCTCTCCGAATGCGGAACACCTCCACTGCGGAGGCGTGGACTTCGGCTGTCCATTCGCGGCTACACGCAGCCGCGTCACGCCAATCACAATGAATCAGTCAGTTCGCATGACTTCCAGAACGTTTTTCGCGGTCGCCACACTTCTCGGTTTTGTCGCTGTTGCCGCAGGCTGTGCCAGTGGAAGCAAGTTGATACAACGGTATGCTGAGGATCCTACGACCGTAGCAGTAATCAAAGGTGCGCCGCTGTCGCTTCAGGAATTCGAAAAGCACTACGCAAAGACGGTCGGCGGTCGGGCCGAAGCCGAGCAAGACTCGGTGGGTGAGTATCGTGATTTCCTTGACAGGTGGGTCGATTTCAGGCTCAAGGTGATGGCGGCAAGGGAAGCGGGTCTGGACCGGGATTCCGCGCTCGTAGCCGAACTCGATGGGTACCGGGGGCAGTTCGCCCGCCCATTCCTCATGGACCGAGAAGTGACGGACCCTCTCATTCGAAATCTCTACGACAAGCGGCAGCAGATGGTCGACGCCAGTCACATCCTGCTGCGTGTAGATCAGGGAGCCCTAGCGAGTGACACGGCGCGGATACACGCCGAATTGTCCGCGATACGTGATTCGATTCTGGCCGGATCTGACTTCGGAGACATGGCCTTCCGCCACTCTGAGGATCCTTCTGCATCTTCAAATTCCCAGGGACCGGGTTATCGGGGACGCCTCGGATTTGTTCGAGGCGGTCGCCTCGTACCTGAGTTTGAAGAGGTAGCTTTCTCCATCCCACTGGGTGAGATATCACACGTTTTCCGAACGCAGTTCGGATATCATATCCTCCAGGTCCACGACCGCAAGCCGGCGGTTCCGGACGTCCGGATCTCCCACATCATGGTTACGCCCCAGTCGCCTGACGATTCGGCGGCAGCCTGGCAAGAGATCAGGGCCATCAAGGACAGTCTCGACGCCGGCGTGGCATTCGCCGAGCTCGCCAGGCGAAACTCCGACGACGCTGGAAGTGCCAGGGCTGGCGGCGACATCGGGTTCGTCGCAATTGACGGTCGTCTTGTACCGGCCATCAAGAACGCCGCGTTTGATCTCGAGGAGATTGGCGACTACACAGATCCCATCGAGACGCAGTTTGGAATTCATATTGTGCAGCTCACGGGCCGCAAGCCGGTCCAGTCTCTGGACGACGCTTACGAAGACCTGCGGCGGCAAGTCTCCCGATCGCCCCAAATGGAGGAGCGCCAGCGCGAATTCGCCGGAAGCATTCTCTCGGAGTACGGCTTCACAATGGATTCCACCGGGGTTGCCGGCCTCTTCGGGGGACTGGATGCGGATTCGGCCTCAAGCCTTGTTTCGACCAGGCAGTTGAAGTCTTCCTCGCCCGATTTGACTGTCGCAACAATCGGTACGAAGTCCTTCACTCACGCGGACCTAATAGAGTGGCTCTACGCAAATCCCGTACGCACCTACAGCGACATCGAAGACTACGTAGACCATGTTGTGGACGGCTTCCTCCGAGACAAGGCGATCGAGTATAAGCTCTCGCGCCTCGAGGACGAGAACGAAGAGTTTCGTCAAACAATGAGTGACTTCGTAGACGGGCTGTTGCTCTTCCGCATCATGGATGACTCTGTCTGGACGCGGGCAGCTAGCGACTCAGTGGAACTGCGTCGCCGATTCGATGCCGACCCGAAGCGGTTTATCTATCCCGATCGGTATCGGATCGTGAGCATCTACACGCGAACGAAATCAGTCGCCGACTCAGTTGCTGCACTTCTGGATGCAAATCGTAGGGTTGCGGAGATCTCCGCGGCCTTTCCGGAC
>JAHHLP010000609.1 GCA_018679295.1 Rhodothermia bacterium | reverse complement strand
GGATTTGTATAGAGCAGATTCAGCTGCGGCGTTTGAAAGAACATTCCGGCCGAGAAACGCATCACTCCGGTCGAAGAAATCGGAAACGCGATTCCCAGTCTTGGGCTGAGCTGCAACTCAACATCAGCCGATGTTCTATTCGATACGGAGTCCGCGGTCATGATCCCGTCCACATCCGCAAACCGGTCGAAACAGGTGGACCGCTGCGACTCATCAAGCGACAAGCACGGGTTGATGATCCGCTCCGCAGCCGCCTGGCTCCAGTCGTTGGGAATGTCGTAGTCGGGATCGAAGTAGTCGAGGCGCAGACCCGCGTTAACGATCAGGCCCTCGAATTCCATCTTGTCCTGAGCGTACGCCGAGAACTCGGTGGGACTTGCTTTCAGAATGTTGTCCGAGAACACGTTCGGTGAAACCTGCGCGGTATTGCCTGTGCGTGCAGATTTTTCTATTCCGAAGGAGCGATTATCCAGGCTATGCAGCCTTGCCTGTACGCCCACCTTCATCAGGTGGACGCGGGTAACCTGAGAGCTGAAGTCGGCCAGAATCGTGTGCGTCTTGGTCAGTTCGTCGTTTGAAAACAGATCGTTGCCGCCGACGCTGAACGCATTGGTTCCCTGAAGCCCCGACAACAGGGGCGAGGCATAACGGGAATCGAGTCTGCAGGCCTGCAGGTTCTCTTCTCGAAGCCGCTCCGATGGGGCAAGGCCCACACACCGCGACTCGTCGTAGCTGCCGGGCAGATCGTACAGCTGGCTGTCAAACTTGTCGCGGAGCAAACTATATGAAACGCTTCCAAACGACTTCGCCCCGACCGTGTATCGCAGGCTAACGATGTGCGTCTGGCTCGAGAACAAGAACTTGTTTATGCCCTCAGGCACGTACTTCAGCTGATGGCTATAGCCGCGGCCTTCGCCGTCCTGAAAGAAGCCGTTGTACTCGAGACGAACGGCTCCGGAGAGTCGGTACCCCAGGGTGGTGTTCAACGAGTACCGTTCGCTCCAGCCGAGGGGTACGAAATCACCGTCACCGGTGGACTCGATCTGCCAGGTCGAAGGGTCGTTGGTGAGATTGCTCGAGGAATCTGTCGGAGAGAAGAGGTCGCGACCCAGCAGGTGGCCCTTGTCCCGGATAAATCTTCCGGTTGCCTGAATCGACAGCTTGTTCTTTAGAATCGGGCCTCCGATCGACGCCTGCACATCGAGCAGATTGTCGAGATCTGAGGCTTCTGTAAATGAAACCCTCTCGGACTGGAAGTCGGACGGAATCAATCCCGAACCGGCAGGCCCTGTTCGTTTCACGAACTCGACTTTTTCCGAGCTAACAAGTGTTCCAACGTATCCGAGAAAGGACCCCGACCACTCGGACGGTAGGTCCTTCGTCACAATGTTCACGACGCCGGACAAGGCCTGACCATACTCCGCGTTGAAAACACCGCTAATGACTTCGAGGCTAGCCACCATGTTCTGCTCAACGTCAAAGGCAGCCTGGTTGTTAAAAGCGTTGTTGATAGGGACACCGTTTACGAGATAGGCAACCTCACCCGAGCGGCCACCGCGGAAGCGTCCGTCAACCACGCCCGCCTGCAAGTTGATGGCGTCACCTATTCCTGTCACGGGGAGAGCTGCCAGCTGCTCGCCATCGACCACCGCGGTTGTCGTGGTCCGATCGACTTCGACGATGCCGCGCTCGGCCGTCACGACCACTTCCTGTCCTTCGAAGATTTCCTCCTCGAGGTTAAAGTCCACCGTGGTCGTCTTATCCACCTGGACCTTTACGCCCTGTACGATCTGTACGGCAAAGCCAATGATGCTCGCCCGAAGCGCGTATTCGCCGGGCTTGACCTGCAGAATTACGTAGTACCCGTCCAAGTCAGTGGCAGCACCCTTTGTCGTGCCGTCGATGACGACGTTGACACCTGGAAGCGGCTCACCTGTTGCGGCGTCTACAACTCTTCCGGCGATCTTTCCTGTCGTACCGGAGAATGCCTGCGAGGGGAACGAAGCCCAAAGACCGACCAAGAGGACCGCCGCCGACAGCATGATCCAGCTTTTGGGCGGCACAGCAACGGTGTTCATATGCCAGTAGCTTTAGCCTAAGAAATGTCTGCAAGGTCCTGACGAACCTGCCTAATTATAATAGGAAAAGGGCACGTGACTGAGATACAACCACGAGCCCTTCATTCCTACTTCACCATTTTACCGTGTTACTTGACG
>JAHHLP010000466.1 GCA_018679295.1 Rhodothermia bacterium | reverse complement strand
GGCCGGATGACTTGTCGTTCCGGTCGCAGATGACTTGTCGTCACCCCTGCACCTCCTTGTCAAACGCTCTGTCAAACGCCACATCCGACGGCGGGAAGTCTACCGCCCGCACGAAATCGCAGGCCTCAGCCGCTCCGTGCTCGCGATCCATCCCGATGTCCTCCCACTCGACCGACAGGGGCCCCTCGTAGCCGACGCGGTTCAGCTGCCGGATGATCTCTTCGAAGTCGATCTGCCCCCGCCCGAGCGATCGGAAGTCCCAGTATCGCCGATCGTCGCCGAAGTCGGTGTGACCCCCGAAAACACCGGCAGCCGTCGGGACGGCCGACCACCACACGTCCTTCATGTGCACATGGAAGATGCGGTCGCCGAACTGCCGGATGAAGTCGACATAGTCGACACCCTGGTAGCCGAGGTGGCTCGGATCGTAGTTGAACCCGAAGGCAGGATGCCCATCGACCGCCTCAATCGCGCGTTCAGCGGAGGCAATGTCGAAGGCGATTTCGGTGGGGTGAACCTCAAGCGCAAACTTAACACCGAGGCCACTGAACTCGTCAAGGATCGGCGTCCAGCGCTTCGCGAAGTCGGCAAAACCGGCCGCAATCATGTCGGGCGGCACGGGAGGAAAGCTGTACAGGTACTGCCAGATGGAGCTGCCCGTGAACCCGTTCACGACCGAAACGCCAAACTTCTTAGCGGCCCGAGCCGTGTCGATCATCTCCTGCGCAGCACGCTGCCGGACCCCTTCGGGATCGCCGTCACCCCACACGTGCGGGGGTAGTATCGACTGGTGCCGCGCATCGATGTTGTCGCACACTGCCTGGCCGGCAAGGTGATTGGAGATCGCGTAGCATCTCAGGCCGTGCCTATCCAGCAGCGCTCGTTTGTCATCGCAGTAGGTATCGTCGCTCACCGCGCGCGCCACTTCAAAGTGATCGCCCCAGCATGCCAGCTCGACGCCGTCGTACCCGAACTGCTTCGCCTTCTCGAGCATCGTTTCTATCGGCAGGTCGGCCCATTGACCGGTGAAAAGGGTGACTGGTCTTGGCATCGCTATTCCTTAGTGCAAATGGCTAGTACTTATTCGAAAGACTTCGCATCGTAGATCGAGAAGACCTCGGGCGGTCTCAGCCGTGGGCCAGGACGTCCGGAAACCTTATCCATTTTTCCGTCGAGTTTGAGCTTTTCACGGCAGTGTCGATGAAGGCCATGCCGGCAACGCCATCGTCGACATTCGGGAAGTCGTAACCCCCGTCAGGCGCCGGATTTCCATCGATATGATCAGCGATCGCTTCCGCCGCCGCCAGGTAGATGTTGGCAAAGGCCTCAATAAATCCCTCCGGATGCGCAAAGGGTGTTCTCGTATTCGATTTCGCTGCCTCGCCCAGGTAATCGTTTCCCCGGCGGTACACCTGCCGCGGCTTATCCGCGTACTTGACGACCAGGTCGTTCGGATACTCCTGGTGCCACTCGATGGAAGCCTTCGTTCCGTACACCCTAATACTTAACGCATTCTCATCGCCGTTGGAGATCTGCGAGGCATAGATGATGCCCTTCACCCCGTCGGTAAACCGAATCAGGATGTTTCCGTCGTCGTCCAGCTCGCGGCCGGGAATGAAAGCCGTCAGCTCCGCACAGAGCTCCTCGACCTCGATTCCGCACACGTAGCGAACGAGGTTGTGCGCATGGGTTCCGATGTCGCCGATGCAGTTCGACGCGCCCGCCACAGCCGGATCCGCCCTCCAGTTGGAGATCTGCTCGCTCGCGCCTCCCTGGATATCTCCCACAGCGTATCCCTGAGGATACTCGGCGACCACCTTTAGGAGTCGGCCCAGTTCTCCGTCCCGCACCAATCGGCGCGCCTCCTTTACCATCGGGTAGCCGGTGTAGTTGTGCGTCAGCGCGAACACCCTTCCCGTCTTTCGAACCAGCTTCCGAAGTTCCAGCGCCTGAGCGAGATCGAACGTCATCGGCTTGTCACAAACGACATGGAAACCCGCCTCCAGAAACGCTTTCGAAACGTCGTAGTGCAGGTTGTTTCGGACCACGACACTGACGAAGTCGATGCGCTTGTCCTCGGGCAGAGCCGCCTCCGCTTTCGCCATCTCCTGATAACTTGCATAGACGCGGGATGGGTCGAGAAAGAAATCATCGCCCGATAGCCGCGATTTCTCGGGATCGGATGAGAAGCAGCCGGCAACCAGCTCGATCTTTCCGTCGAGGTTGGCGGCCATACGGTGCACCTGACCGATGAACGCGCCGCGTCCACCACCAACCATTCCCATGCGGAGCTTTCTGTTCATATCACGAACTCCGGAATCTATCAATACCTGCGGGCGCGGCCAGAGAGCGAGGGGCGAGCCTCGGATGGCTTCACCTCAGCGGCTCCCGGCCGGTCAGCAGGCTACTGGCTTGCCACTCGACGCCGACTCGTACAATGCGTCAATGACCTTCATCAGCAATAGCGCCTGATCGGGGGTGTTCAGCGGTTCCTCCTTACCTTCGATTGTTCCTATGAAGTTCGAAGCGGACCGGATCCGACCCATGTCATTACATTCCTCGACGAGGATTTCGCGATTAACAGAGATACCACCCTCCTGAACATAAAGCTCGCACGTATCGACCGCGGCGTCGTCGACCCCATCTCGCTCGAACCGCCGCTCCATTTTGCCTCCCGCACCTGTGCCCTGGAAGACTACTGACACTTCCTCGCCTTTGACCATCTCGGCCCACGACGCCTGGATGAACATGACTTGGCCCGTTTCAAAAGTCACCAGCGCATGAGCCGCCGCCTCTACGTCTGTCACCCCTCCCGCGACATCCGGAATTCCCCACGGTCCCTTGAAGTTCTTGTCGGTGATAAAGTCATCGAACGTCCGTCCTAGGACGTATGCCGGTTTCGGGTATCCCATGAAGTACAGCGCGAGGTCGGCCATGTGAAGCAAATCGATCAGTGGCCCGCCGCCGGCGAGCGCTTTCGTCGTAAACCAGCCCCCGAATCCCGGGATGCCCCTTCGCCTGACCCACTTTGCCTGTGCGGAGTTGATCCGGCCGACCGTTCCATCCTCGATGTACTTCATAATCGCGAACGACTCTGGCCGGGCTCGGTTGTTGAAGTTGAACATCAACACCTTCCCCGACTTTTCCGCGGCCTTAATCATCTTCTCGACCTCGCTCGCATTCAACGCCGGTGGCTTCTCGCAGAAGACGTGCTTGCCGGCTTCCATAGCCTCGATGGCAAGCGGCGCGTGGAACTTGTTGGGAACGATTATCGACACGGCATCAATCGGGGCATCCGCGAGCATGTCTCCAACGTCGTCGTACACATTCGGAATGTCCCACTTGGAAGCCACTCGTTTCGCGGCCTGCACGGCCACATCGGCGACTGCCGTCACCTCCGCACCCGCCTTCTTAAATCCCTGGATATGGTAGCCGGCCATGCCGCCGGCACCAATGACTCCAACCTTTGTTGTCATGCCTTCGATTCGAGTTTGGGCTTCACGCCATTAGAAATCCGGTGCAACTTGCCGGCATGGCGCAGGGCTAGAGGCCAGCAGTACGGCGAATATAAGCCAGTGCGTAGGGTTGCCGCGAGCCACGAAGAATCAGTACTCAGGGTTGTAACGGTGATTTGGATCGCTTCCCTTAATACATAGGTAACACTAAGTACCGACCTTAAGCGCTGCGGTTGGCATCGCTCGCCGGTTCTTATGTGTGGCTATGATACGGTCCCGATACGATCACCCTCTTCCTGTCGTGTTCAGGCGCGTTGTGCAAACACAACCGCACGCCCTTGGCAGTCAGACCCGAACCAGTATCGCTGGCCTAATCACGGGTGAGGCGGTATACGTCCGGAGCGATAATCATTGGGTAGGTATTGCCTACGATTCCGTCGAATTCGCCCTTTTTCGAGACAACGTCCTCCTTCTCAGGTGCAAGACCGGTAAACTTTTTGTCCTGGAGGGCGATAATCTTCAGAAGTACGTTGACGTCTTTGGCGCTGCAGATGGCGTTGGTGTCGTCGGTCACGCACGACAAGGAATCAACGAGACCAAAGGGGTAATAGCCAACTAACTTGACGAGATGGGCTCGCTTTTGGTAAAATTCAGTCCCTCACTCCCATAGCCGGAGTTCCCACCCCTACCGCGGCTGACCGCCTGATTTCGTATCCGCTAAGTGCCCGTTGCCCTGAATGGGTCTTTTGTCACAAGGTCGCCTCGTGAGTCCCATGCGACATTCCCACACAACCACGGTATTATCATGAAAGCTAGCTACTGGTCGACGTTTGCCATCGCGGCAGTTGCTTCGATTGCACTACTTGCCACTTCACCTGCCGATGCTCAGACGGTCGACCTGTTTACAGCGGGACCGCAGTCGGTGAACTCAGTAGTGACGAGTTCTAACGCCAACGGCGGCGTTTCAGTCATAGGCACATTTCGAAACATGATTTTCACGGCCGGTACGATCGGGTCGTCGGCGGCCATGTCGGTGCCCGGTACAGGAACGGCGACATTTACGCGGGGTGCTGACGACAGCTGGGTCGCGATTGACTGGGACGGGGACAACGATCCGCTAACGTTTGACGCGACAGGCCTCGGCGGCCTCGATCTCACGACCGGTGGAGCCAACGCCTTCCAGTTCAATATCACAGCGAACCGGAGCGCAAACTTCGAGGCTAGAATGTTGGTCCATACGGACGGTTCCAACGCGTCATCAGTCGACCCGATCTCTACTGGCGGGACCGGTCTGCAGACGATATGCTATAGCTCTTTCTCAGCCATAGCGGGTGGCGGAGCCGATTTCACCAACGTCGGTGCTATCCAGTTCGACACGGCTATTGGCAGCAATGCCCAGGATTGGGACATCGGAGCGATTACCTATGTAACGTCCGGCGGTTGTGGCCTCCCCGTCGAGCTCTCTGAATTCGACGCCGTTATCGACGGCAGCTCCGCGCACGTGTCGTGGCAGACGGCCTCAGAGCAGTCGACCCTTGGATTTGGCTTGGAACACCGCAGCAGCCTCACGGAAACTCAGGCGGAGTGGAGAGAGGTCGCGTTCCTGCCCGCAGCGGGTGAATCGTCCGCGCTGCGTGAGTATGCCTTCACGATCGACGCGCTGCCGTCGGGACAGCACGAGCTAAGGTTGCGGATCGTGGATCTGGATGGGTCTTTCAACTATTCCGAGTCAATAGAGGTTGCGGTGGAGTCTCCTGAGTCATTCCGGCTCGGCGCTGCTTATCCGAATCCGTTCAACCCGTCCACTTCTGTCACTCTCTCGGTACAACGCAGCCAAAATGTGGACATAGCGCTGTTTGATCTGCTTGGGCGGAGAGTGCTCGATGTGTACCGTGGGGCGATCGAGAGTGGTGCAGTCCAGACGTTCAACGTAGATGCTTCATCCTTGTCGACCGGCCTCTACATGATTCGCGCTTCCGGGGAGTATGAGATTCGTTCATCCGCCGTGATGCTAGTGAAGTGAGGTAGCCGCTGCTGAAGCTACCATCGGTCTGAACAGGCCGAACAGCCAAAGGAACGCCGGAGTCATTCGAAATGGCTCCGGCGTTTTCTGTTTCGCGAATGCCGTTTTTGTTTTCGTTAAGTAGGTCTTGACTTCGAATAGTCTACACGGTGAGCAAGTCATACCGTCTCGGGACGGGTCTGTCAAGGCGCGTTTCCGGGAAACGAAGTGAGAAAAAGGGTGCACGGGCTCCGTGAAAG
>JAHHLP010000097.1 GCA_018679295.1 Rhodothermia bacterium | reverse complement strand
CACGGACAGAGTCTATTCGGTGATAGACAGTCTGCGCGCGGAAGGGACGACGATGACAAACCTCGAGAAGACGCGCGAGACGTGGACTGCATCGCACCAGGTGGGACTTGAACAGAACAACTCGTGGCTTTCCTGGCTTCAATACTACGAGCAAAACGGTCTGGATTTCACCGAGATACCCGTCGGCCTGATCGACTTCCTAGACAGCGTTACGCTCGAAGAGATTCAGGAGGCAGCAAACAAGTATCTGGACGATTCCAACCGCGTTCGAATTGTCCTGTATCCCGAAGAGTGGGAAGCGCGGTCCGGAGGATGAGAGGAACGCTGGCCTGAATCGAAACACGACTTGCCGGACGGCAACCGATGATGATGGTTCGCGTAGCGGGCCTCAGCCGCAGCTCTTCGTTCCCCGATAGGTCGTGGCTGGGGGATCGCCAAGACGGACGATACAGAGCACGAGGAAACACGCGACGGGGGCATTCCTGTACAAAACAATCCGATAGCGTTGCTAAGCCAACCCAAATCGCCCATGGTTTCCCTCACAAACCCGGGTCCGTACGACGCACTTGTTGTCGTTGACCTTCAAAAAGACTTTCTGCCAGGCGGAAGTCTCGCGGTGCCCGATGGCGATCGGGTCGTTCCCGTCGTCAACGATCTGATCAAATCGTTTCGTCTCGCTCATCGTCCCGTCTTTGCCACGCGCGACTGGCATCCACCCAAACACTGTTCTTTCAAGCAGCAAGGGGGTACTTGGCCCGTCCATTGCGTGAAGAACACGCGGGGCGCAGAGTTTGCAGACGACGCAGACATCGGGGATGATGTAACGATTATCTCCAAAGCGACGGAGCAGGATGTCGAATCCTATTCTGGATTCCACAGAACGGATCTTGCCAGCCGACTACGATCGCTGGGGGTTAAACGAATCGTCGCAGTCGGTCTTGCGACGGACTACTGTGTCCTGCATACGGTTCTCGATGCGCTTGACGAAGACTTCGGCGTTGCGGTTGTGGAAGACGGGATTGCAGCGGTGGAGGTAGAGGTCGGAGATGCCCGGAGAGCGATCGAGCGCATGCGATCGGCAGGCGCCGAGGTAGTGGCCGGTCTTGGTGTAGCATGACAGATCCGGGTGGTTCGGCGCTGCTGACGGATCTGTACCAGCTCACCATGCTGCAGGGATACTACGACCGCGGCATGGAAGACGAGGCGTCGTTCGAGTTATTCATCCGAAAACTCCCGAAGACGCGCAATTACCTGATTGCTGCGGGCCTCGAACAGGCGCTCACTTTTCTGGAGTCCTTCGAGTTTTCCGCTCAGGACGTCGACTACCTGTCCTCCACGGGACATTTCTCGGACGACTTCCTCGGCTATCTGTCGGCGCTTCGTTTCACAGGAGATGTATGGGCGATGCCGGAAGGCTCGGTCTTTTTTCCGGATGAGCCCATCCTGAGAGTGACGGCGTCGCTTCCGGAGGCACAAGTCGTTGAGACGCGACTGATCAACCTCCTCCAGTTTCAGACCCTGATTGCGTCGAAGGCCGCCCGGGTGCGATCGCAGGCGGGTGATGCTTTGTTGGTCGACTTCGGGCTGCGTCGAGCACATGGCGCCGAGGCTGGCCTTCTCGCGGCACGTGCGTCCTATCTGGCTGGATTTACGGGAAGCTCGACGGTTCTCGCCGGCAAGGAGTTCGGCGTACCGATTTTCGGGACGATGGCACATTCCTATATCCAGGCGCACGAAGACGAGGCACAAGCGTTTCTCGACTTCGCACGCTCGCATCCCGACAACGTTGTACTGCTTATCGACACGTATGACACCCTGGACGGAGCACGCAAGGTGGTCGAGGTGGCGAGGGAGCTAGAGGCCGAGGGTATCGAGGTCAAAGCGGTCCGGCTCGACAGCGGCGATCTCTTGCAGTTGGCAGTCGACGTGCGGAGTATTCTCGACCATGGTGGGCTGGAACAGGTCGGGATATTTGCCAGCGGGGGGCTTGACGAATACAAGATCAGAGACCTGGCTGAGTCTGGCGCTCCCATCACCGGCTACGGCGTCGGAACCAGCATGGACGTATCGGAAGATGCTCCCTATCTGAATTGTGCCTATAAGCTGGTCGAATATCGTGGCAAGGGACGCATGAAGCGATCCGAAGGAAAAGCGACGTGGCCGGGTCGTAAGCAGGTGTATCGCCGCTATGAGGATGGTGTGATAGCCGGCGATACTATCTGTCTACAGAACGAGGAGGCAGAGGGTACGCGCTTACTACGGGAGGAGATGAAAGAGGGCAGAAGGCTGGAGGATCCGATTTCACTCGATGACATCAGATCGCGCGTGCGAAGAGATGTGGCTAGCCTGCCGCCTGAGATCGAGTCGCTCACGCCGTCCAAACCGTATCCGGTCGAGATCTCGCCCCGTTTGCGTCTCCTGGCGGACCGCATCGAGTGACCGCGACGGGCTTTTGA
>JAHHLP010000418.1 GCA_018679295.1 Rhodothermia bacterium | reverse complement strand
GTCCGGAGCATCTACTTCGATACGCCGTCGCTTCGATACTATCATGAGAAGAAGGCGGGTATCCTCGTCAGACGCAAGCTTCGCGTCCGGGCGTACAATGAGCGGGAGCCTGGAGACTGGGTCTTTCTGGAGATCAAGCGCAAGGTGCATGACAAGATCTCGAAGAATCGTGCCCCTATCGCTCCAGGCAACGTAGGCCGGCTGCTGAAGACGGGCGACGTAGGGGAACTGGTCTTTCAGACCGATCATTATCCGCGCGCCCGAGACGACGCAAACCGATTCATGTATCACGTTTGTCGCTATGGTCTTGGTCCAACGTTCATGACCATCTACGAGCGGGAGGCCTTTCTCGGTTTGGGCGATCCGACCTTGCGAATCACGTTCGATCGCAATCTGCGGGGGCGCGCCTATCCTCCCGTCTCAGAGTTGTATTCAGAGCACGACACCCGATATGTTAGACCCGGCTTCGTCATTATGGAGGTGAAGTTTAACACGCGCTTTCCATTCTGGCTACGAAGCGTGCTGGGGCGTTATGGGTTGCGGAAGGAAGCACTTTCGAAATACTGTATGTGCGGAGAGATCACGGGTCGTCACGTGGACTCCAAGATAAGTGTGCTCTCGAGGATCAAGGCCAGCGCTTGAGATGATGATCGAACACCGCAACGGATAGGACACATGGGCTCGCAGATACTCCAGGATTTCCGCAGTGCGGCCGAGTGGAACACCGACATCGGAGACGTCTTGCTCGCGCTGGCGGTCTCCTTAATCTGCGGTGTGATCGTCTCGGTCGTGTATCGCGTTACGTATCGAGGCGCAAGCTATTCAGCAAGCCTCGTGCGATCCATGATCATTCTCGCGATGATAACAGCGGTCGTCATGCTCGTGATTGGAAATAATCTTGCTCGAGCATTTGGCTTGGTCGGTGCGATGTCGATCATCCGGTTCCGGACAGCTCTGAAAGATCCGCACGATATCGTGTTCGTCTTCTTTGCTCTTGCGGCAGGCATGGCTGCAGGCGTTGGACTTCACGCATTGGCTCTCGTCAGCACAGTAGGAATCGGGCTTGTGATCGTGGTGACCACCAGGTCCAACTATGCAGTGGTCGACAAACAGGCTTTCATCCTGCGTTTCGAGTATGCGGGCGGCGATGAGGAATCGGCAGCGTACCTGCCGATTCTCAAGCGCCACTGCAAATCAACCCGACTCATAAACGTGCGCGAAACGGGTGCGGGTAGAGCAGAGCTCACCTTCTTCGCAGATCTGCGTGACCAGAACGAGAGGCAGAACCTTACTCGTGATCTGGCAGATACGGCCGGCATTACCGGCGTAAGCCTCTTCTACGACACCGAGCAGCTATAGCTAGGCGGATTCAGGTCGCGGGCCAGAGCCAGCCGAAAAGGCCGGCCGTCAAACCCGCATAGATCAGCGCGTCAAATACGTACTTCCACGTCATCGACCAGCTCCGGTGGTACCAGATGCTCTCGCCGGCCTGCGAGCCGGCATAGCCGAGAAACGCAGCGGTACCTGCGACCTGGAAGACCTTGAGGTAGTCCATTCCCGGAGGAATCGTGGCTCCCGCGAGGTAAGCGACGAATATGGTGATCACAAGTACGTGCAGAAAGTGCTTTGCTAACTGCGCGGATGAAGGGCCAATTTCATTAGGCCAGATTGTAATCACGCCCACCGGCCCCTCGAGGACCCGTTCCTGGTACGCAGGATCTTTCAGCTCAACCGGCGATTCGGCAAAGGGAAATGCGTATTGACCCTTTTGGAGTTGGTGGGTGCGAAGCTCAACACTGAATCTCTCCTCATCGCCAATTCTGGCGAAGTCGGTGTGATGATGAGGCAGAACCATGTGCAGGACGAATCCTACAACAAACACTACGATTGCCGCCAGGAGCGTTGGCAACCATAGCGCTAGAAGTCCGACTTCCATGGTCAGTCCTCTGCTATGTATGTTTTGGGTGACTTTGCGGCTTGCCCGGCTTGCATTCGGGCGGCGACCACGCGCAAAGTAAGATAGTCCAATACCGCAGGTCAAATTGCCTTGAAACTGAAGTGTCAGCCAGCGAAGCCTGTCGTGCGACGGGTTGTCACTGTCGGGCCGGCATAGCTAACTTGGCCGCGCGGTACACCCAATTTTCACATTACTGTCAATTGAAATGATGCGCGCAAAGATTCGGGTCGGTGGGTTGATTGTGGCTCTCGCGCTCGTGTTCCACATACCTGCCCAGGCGCAGTCTGAAGGAGCCAGAAAGGCAACGTCGATGCGCCCTGATCCCAAGAACCCCGCAGGGGAGAATCTGGACGTTCCGCCGGATTGGATCGTTCGCCTCGACAAACAAGACCCCGATGTCGTGATCGGACGGGAGGAGGAGGGATCGGATATCCGATTCGTGGCCATGACTCCGGGCTGGCACATCACGACGGGACCTCGCGCCATCTACTACCATCCTGCAAGCACCGCGGAAGGCAACTACACAGCCAGAGCAAGCATATACCTGTTCCCTCCAGGCGAACGCAACGAAGCCTATGGGCTGTTTGTCGGCGGCGTCGATCTTGACTCGGACTCTCAGCAGTATTTGTACTTCCTCATTCGACGGAGCGGAGAGTTCCTGGTCAAGCGCCGGGCGGGTGATGAAACCGAGGTGGTTCGCGAGTGGACGGCTCACGATGCAATCAATCCGTACACTGAAGAGACGAAGGGAACAGTGAACAACGTTCTTGCTGTACAGGTTGGCGCGGACGCGGTCAGCTTCCTGGTCAACGATGTTGAGGTAGCGCAGCTTCCTCGCTCAGAGGTTGAGGTGGACGGAATCGTCGGACTTCGAATCAATCATGCGCTCAACGTGCATGTAGACGACTTTGGCGTTGAGATTCATGACACGATGTAGTATCGTCACGCCCGTTTCAACGGGCATGACGGTTTCTTTATAAGCGCGTCACATCTGGATGCCCGTTTCTACGGGATGGCCACATAACCGCCGTGCCCGGGGAAGCGCGTACGCACCAGCCAATTTCTACGAATAAAAAAAGCCCAGCCTTACGGGGCTGGGCTTCTTCTTTAAGGTCGTTCCGCCTTCAAAAGTAATGATTGAGCGGATGCCTTGATCTGATTATCGGCCGGCATTTTCCAACTTAAGTCGCCGCACAAAAAAAGCGGGCGAACCAAGGTCCGCCCGCTCAAGCTTAGGTATTTTCCCGTTCAGGCTTGCTTTGCAGCCCAGGACGTACAGTACCCGGCCGGCGCGATCGGTCCCTTCAGGATTTTGCAGCCTCCGCAGGGTGAATCGCCCTCAGGCTCGATGTAAAGCTGACAGTTGTCGCATCGCTTGTCAGCTATCGTGGTCTCGTCCACGTACTGGAGAGCGGTGCGCATCTGCTTTTCCTGGTCGGTGAGTCCTGAGAGGTCGTCGCAGGTTACCGACGCCGTCTGCGGGGCTGCCTCTGGCGCGGCAGGAGCGGCTGCAGGAGCCTGAGACGCCCCTTCTTTGCCGCCACACGCCGCCAGCACGGAGCTGCCCCCGATTGCTACGGCACCGATAGCCGACGCTTTCAGGAGGAAATCTCGCCGCGAAAAGTCTTTTTTGTTCATGTCAGGGTGGTTTGTTCAGTCAACGTTGATCAAACTTAGTGACGCACGGCCACATCGTAAAGAAAAATCAGCTGCCGGGCTGTTCGAGCTCGTCTTTGTACCGGCTTGCGAGCGGCTGTTTGCCATCACTGACGGAGGACGCGTTTTGAGCCGCGGTCGTCGCCGCGTGGATTTGATCGAAGAAGTTGTGTTCGCCGATTCGATCGGTAACTCCTGCCCGTCGCAACACGTCACGGACCGGACCTTTGGCCCCCGACACTAGCAGCGTAGTTCCACGATTCGCCATGAGGCCGACTACCTCCAACAGCGCATGTGCGGCCGTCGAATCAATCCTGTTCACGGGATACATATCGAGGATGACGGCACGTGACCCTTTTGCCGCCTCCTCAAGCATGTCGCGAACGAACTCGGTGTTCGCGAAATACATGGAGGCGTCGACGCGCAGGATCGGCACGCCTTCTATCTGCTCGGCTGCAGGATACCGTTTTATGTTTCGGTACGTGTTTGTCCCCGGAAGCCGTCCCAGTCTCGCGGAGTGCGGAACAGTCGATTGGTAGATGACGAGGATGAGGGAGGCGACGATACCTACCACAATACCCTCCTCGATTCCGAGGACGAGGGTCGCGGCGAACGTAAGCATCATCAGGGCGAAATCACGTCGATCTACCCGCCACAGGAATCGGGCCTCCTTTAGGTCTACCAGTCCTGCCACGGCAACCATTATGATCGCAGCGAGGACGGCAGTAGGCATGTAGTAAAACAGCGGCGTCAGGAACAGCAGCGTCAGCAGGATCACGGCGGCGCTGAAGATTGAAGCAAGAGTGGATCTCGCTCCGGCCTGCGAGTTGACTGCGGTTCGCGAAAAACCGCCGGTTGTCGGAAACGAACGGAAGAAGGCACCCGCTATGTTGGCGACCCCCAACGCGACGAGTTCCTGATTGGCGTCGACCCGGTAGCGGTGTCGGGACGCGAAGGCCTTGGCGACGGCGATCGACTCCATAAAACCCACGAGTGCGATTACGATCGCAGTTGGGGCCAGCTGCGACAGGTCCGCCAAGTTGATCGCGGGCAGGCCGGGCGTTGGCAGGCCGCCAGGGACCGCAGCAACGATCGATACTCCCGCCTCGTGAGCGGACGTTGCCCATACAAGCACGGTCGTCAGGACGACGGCTACAAGAGGACCAGGAAAAGTGGGTTTCCACCTGCGCAAAAGTACCAGGACCGCGATGCTGCCGATGCCGATCAGGACGGTCGCGACGTGAATGTCCCCCGCCTGCTGTATGGCCGATGCCACGATCTTGTAGACGTAATTCGACCGCTCGATCGGGACGCCGAGCAGGTTCTTTAGCTGACTGGCTCCTATGATCAGAGCCGCGGCTGACGTAAAGCCGGCAAGCACTGGGTGCGACAGGAAGTTGACGAGAAATCCGAACCTCGCCAGCCCAAGGACTAGCTGCAACGCACCCACCATCAGCGCAAGGATGATTGCCAGAGCGATGTAATCGGCAGAGTCCGGCTCGGCCAGAGGCGTGATGCCGGCGGCCACCAGCAGCGAGACCATCGCGACGGGACCCACGGCGAGTTGTCGCGACGTTCCGAGGAGGGCATACGCGACAAGAGGCACCAGCGAGGCGTAGAGACCGTAGATCGGCGGCAGCCCTGCGATCAGTGCGTATGCCATTCCCTGGGGGATCAGCATCACGCCGACGGTCAATCCGGCAGAAAGATCTCCGCGCAGATGCTCCGGATCGTACTCAGGAACCCATTGCATGGGAGGAAACAGAGCCTTCAGATGCATGCCTGCGGGAGCGTATCGTTAGTGAACCGCGGAATCATGAATGACATTGCGTGCGACCTGATCGATCGACTACACGAGTGTTCCCCAGGACCAAAAGGTGCGACCGCTCGGGCGCCCGGCCGCGAAGCGAACGCCGAGAATCATCGGGCGAGATCTTGATGCGCTCTACGCCTCAACGGGTGGAGCGCGGTAGTCACGCCCCACCCGTCAAGCTAGCGCTAGGCCGTCGCGAGCTTGGGTTCGCCCGTTACCAACTCTCCGATTCGTGGCCAATTCTCGAACTCGTCATTCACAAGTGCGACCGGATAGCCCAGTCGCGCGAGAAGAGAGGCCGCTGACGATGCCCTTGCACCGGTGCCGCAGTGGACGAGGAGGCGTCGGTCTGAGGGCAACTCGTCGTGCCGTACCAGCAGTCTTGTGTGTGCCACATTGAGCGCGTCCGGCACGTGACCCTCCTTGTACTCAGAGATCCCGCGCACGTCGAGAATCTCCACGTCGTGGATATTCTGATGCGCCTTGACCGAGTCGAACTTGACTTCCTCGATGCTGTTCAGCTTGCCATGCGTTTCGTCGTAGACGAGAAGCGCGTCCGGCTCAGCATAACCGACAACGTGGTCGAGTCCTATTCGGATCAGAGAGCGCACAGCCTCGTCGAGATTCTTTTCCTCGACGATGAGATAGATCGGGGCGTTTTCCTCTACGTATGAACCGGTGATAGTCGGGAACGATTTGTTGAGCGGTGCAAAGACACTCCCCGGCAAGTGACCCGCCATAAAAGCTGTACGGTCGAGCCTCGTATCGAGCACAACGATGTCGATCCGGCCCGACAGCTTGACCAGCTCTCTTGCGGTCAGGAGCCGCGGCTGCGGCAAAGTACCGAGTATCGCCGGGCCCAGCTTATTGTCGCGCTTCATCCGAGCGAAATAAAGCGGCGGCTCCGGTTGACCCTCGAGGATATAGTCAACGAACTCCTCTTCCCCGGTGATCGCCGTCCGGATCGCAGGGTTGTAGCGACGCTCATACCCGACGGTCGTTTCCGGAACAGCACCCAGTGCTTTACCACACGCGCTGCCTGCTCCGTGGCCGGGCCAGATCTGGAGGTAGTCGGGCAGTTCCAGAAAATCCTGGACCGATTCGAAGAGCCGCTTGGCCGACGGCTCCATGGCTCCTGCAACACCTGCCGCCGATTCCAGAAGGTCGGGGCGGCCCAGGTCGCCGACAAACACGAAGTCGCCGGTGGCCATTCCCATTGGCTCGTCCGCGCCGCCGCCGAGGTCGGTCACGAGAAAGGCTATATGCTCGGGCGTGTGCCCGGGAGTGTGGACCGCCTTCAGTTCAATGTTGCCGATCTTGAAGGTGTCGCCGTCATGAAGCAGGGTGTAGTCGTAGTTGCCCTTCTTCACCCACTCGTACTTCCAGTCGGCATCGCCTTCGTCGGACAGGTATACCTTTACGCCGTGCTGCTCCGCAAACTCCCGCGATCCCGAAAGGAAGTCAGCATGAATATGGGTTTCGGCCACTGCCGTTATCTCTAGTCCTTCGGCAGTCGCGATCTTGACATACTGATCGATGTCGCGCTCGGGGTCGATTACGATGGCCTCTCCCGTTGCCTGACAGCCAATCAGGTATGCGTACTGCGCCAGCCGCTCGTCGAAAATCTGACGGAATAGCATGGTTGGTAACCTCTAGAATTTCGTTTCTCTATTGAAAGTGTTTGTCGATGATGGACTAGTGCGGAAGCTTTGGTCGTAGAGCAGCATAAGTCCATGTACCCGCAAGTGCGCCAAGGAGCGCGACGGCCATCACCAACACGCCGTTACCCAGCAGGGCGAAGATCGGGCCCGGGCACGCGCCTGTCAGCGCCCAGCCAAGTCCGAATATGGTGCCGCCGATCCAGTAGCGGTACCCTTTCCCCCAGTCCTTGGGCTGAATCTTGATCGCATCTCCATTGAACGACTTCGTCTGGCGCTTCTTGATCAGGTAAACCGATAGTGCCGCCACGGCCACGGCCGCCCCGATAACACCGTACATGTGGAAGGCCTGGAAGCGAAACATCTCCTGAATTCGAAACCAGGATATAACCTCGCTCTTGGTAAGTACGATGCCAAAGAAGATTCCTACGATGAGGTACTTCAGGAGGCCGTCTTTAGGCGGCGCCTGCGCCTCCTGAGCTGCGGTCGCGTCGGTTGTCGGCGGATAATCTATTGTCTGCATGACACCCTCCTACAGCAGGATTGGAAGAATGAAGTAGGTAGCGATCAGCCCTCCGGCGAAGAAGCCAAGGACGGCGATCAGCGAAGGGAACTGCAGATTGGCAAGGCCCGATATCGCATGACCGGACGTACATCCACCGGCATAGCGCGATCCGAATCCCACCAGGAAACCGCCCACCACGATCATAATGATGCCCGGCAGGGTGCCGAGTCCCGACCACGAGAATATCTCTACCGGCACAAGGCCGCTGAAATCTGAGATGCCAAGTGCAGCCAAATCGGATTTGGTTGCCTGCGATATCGCTATCGGATCCGGATTATGTAGCAACGTGTACGCGATAAAGCCGCCCACTACAGTGCCCAGAGCGAACGTGAGATTCCACTTGCCTGCCTTCCAGTCGTATTTCAGAAATTCGACATTGCCAAGCGTTGCCGCACACATGTGGCGCAGGTTGTCGGAAACCCCGAACTGGCGATTACCGATCAGCAGCAGGACCGGAACGACCAATCCAATGATCGGCCCCGCGACGTACCAGGGCCACGGCTGCGAAATGAACTCAAGCATCAATTCTGCCTCCTCCTATGGGGTAGTGAGCGTAAGTATATTCCTCATTGGTAATAAGTGTTCCCGGCGCTGCGCCTGCCGACAATGCGGCTGGCGGCACCCGTCGAGGACGATGTACGCACGGGTATCACTCTACGGTCGCACTCAGGATCGAATGATGCAAGCCTGAGAGTTCTGCCTCACACGTAATCCATCCCCTCACACTCGAATGAATTGCCTTGCGGAGTTGGTTTTGGACATTCCTGGTGAGAACTCTTTCGCCTGTTGACACCCACTCTTTCGGCGCGACCGGATAAAGCGTGCGGACGGATGTCAACCCCAACCGTGGGCCGGCACAATTCGCTGCCTGGAACGGGGCAAGCCGCTTCAGGGATCATTTCCTTTTCAGAAGCTTAACACTGTCCGGTAATACAAGGCTGCAATTTCGGAACGATGTCCAATCAGTTGGTACCCAAGATTCTAATAGACGCGGCGGCACGCCGCTTCCGCATCTTGTCGGAACCGGTGCGGCTAATGCTTCTGAATCATCTCAATCGGACAGGGCCCATGAACGTCCGGGAACTCGTCGACGCGACGGGGCAGAAGCAGGCCAACGTCAGCAAACATCTACTGCAGATGTGTGACGCCGGAATTCTGGAGCGGCGACGCGAGGGTCAGAATGTGTTCTATCGCATCACGGACCCCACCATATCCGCGATCTGCCTGCTGGTCTGCGGGCAGCTGAAGGATCAGTTGGCCGAAGGGGCTGCCTGAGTGGCTTCAACGGTCCGGATATCCTTGGCCTGAAGCTGAAGGGCTTTGCGACCCTTCCAGACATGCTCGTCGATTGAAAAGAGCATTTCGAGCGGCTGGCCGTCGCGTCTCGATCCTTCCAGCATCGCCAACCGGTCGCCTAGCCCGAAGCCGATGACCTCCATCGGCCTGCCGTCCGGCTGCCTGACCACAAGTTTGATGTGGCCGCCGTCATGGCCTACCGTTCTGGGCCGACCCAGAACACGAAGATTGTCGGCACGATATACGGGACGCTCGTTCGTCGGGCCATGCGGGGCGAATTGTCGGAGTACGGCCCAGAACCTGGAGTCGATAGCTCCCAGCGACAGCCGGGAATCGTAATCGATGGCTGGCACGAACGTGTCGGCAGTGGCTTGCTCCTCCGCGGCCTTCCGAAACCGGTCTGTCAACGCCGGTATTCGATCCGGCCGGATCGACAGACCCGCTGCGAAGTCGTGCCCGCCGAAGTCCTCGAGGAGATCTGCGCATTGACTGATGGCATCGAAGATATTGATTCCCGGGACGGATCGTCCGGAGCCCTTTGCAACTCCATTGACGGTGGTCAACAGTATGGCAGGGCGGGCGAATCGCTCCACGATGCGGCTGGCAACGATGCCGACGACACCCGGGTGCCACTCGCTGTTGTGCAGCACGAGTCCCGCGCCGAGATCGTCTGCATACAACTCCTCTACCATCTGAACGGCCGCCTCCGCCGTCTCTCGATCAATCATCCGCCGCCGGCTGTTTGTTTCCTCCAGCTCGGAGGCGAGCAACTCAGCTGATCTGTCGTCCGCCGCCAGCAGAAGTTCGACAGCCCTTGCCGCATCACCGAGACGCCCCGCGGCATTTATTCTCGGGCCAAGAGAGAAGACGATGCCGCGCGTAGTGCAGTCGGCGAGGTCCGTCCCCGCTGCCTTTGCGAGCGCACGAATCCCGAGCCTGGGCGTTGACTGCAGTCGGCTCAACCCCTCCTGCATGAGAATCCGGTTTTCACCATGCAGCGGCACGATGTCGCTGGCGATAGAGAGCGCCACCAGGTCGAGCAGGTCGGCGGCCTCGTCGGTTGAGCGACCGAGTCGATCGAGAGTGGCGCAAACCAGCTTGTATCCGATCCCGCAGCCAGACAGTTCGTCGAACGGGTATGAACAGTCGGGACGCTTGGGATCAAGGACGGCCACGGCGGCAGGAATATCATCCTTGACCGTATGGTGATCGCAGATGATAACGTCTATCCCGAGCGACTTCGCGTAGTCCACCTCGGCCACCGCGGTGACTCCGCAGTCGAGGACGATCATGAGGGACGTGTCCCGTGCCTTCGCAAGGTCAATCCCCGCGCGACTCAGACCATACCCGTGCTCGATTCGATGCGGTACGAAGAATTCGGCGGGAACGCCATTCGATCTGAGGAACGATGTGACGAGGGCCGCGGACGTCGTTCCATCGACGTCATAGTCCCCATAAACCAGCACCGATTCGCGACTTCGTATCGCCTTGACGACGCGTTCTGCCGCAACATCCATGTCGGCCATCATGAACGGATCGTGCTGATAGTCGATCGATGGGCGGAAGAAGTAGCGCGCTTTCTCGAAAGAATCTATTCCTCGTAGAATAAGTGAACGCGCAAGAGACTCGTCGAGGCGATTGAGTTCCGTTTGGATACGACGAACGGCAGATGGATCCTTCACCGAGCGCTCAATCCAGCGGTACGTCATAACAGGTCAGCAAGTGATAAGGCGTGGGAAGCTGCGAGAATGCTGAGCCGGCACGCACCGGGAGAGTCGAATGCGCGGCTGTCCTCGCTATCGCAAGATATAACAATCCACCGCTCGGGTTAATGACGCTCTTGCGAACATTGCCGGTCTGTTAGAGTCATTTCGGTTCTGCAAAAAGGAAAGCGCCGGGCCCGACGAGGACCCGGCGCTCTATCAACCGGCTTTCGCGCGTTTGATGATCTCGTGCCACCTATTTGAGTAGCGTCATCGATCGCGTCAGGACCGCATTGGCCGTCTCGATTCGGTAGATATACATACCCGATGCGAACTCGGCCGCGTCGAACGTGACGCGATATGAACCGGCGGGCTGAACACCGTCCACGAGCGTCGCTACCCGTCGACCCAGCATGTCGAACACGGAGAGTTGCACCCGCTGCGTTTCCGCCATGCTGAACTCGATCGTGGTCGTCGGATTAAATGGATTCGGGTAGTTCTGCTCCAGCGCATACCCGTCCGGAATCTCACCGCCGACCGGTTCTACGGCGACTTCGGATATGAGACCGAGGAAGCCATTTGCCGACAGCGCCGTCCAGTCCTGAATCCAGAGTTCAGCCCCAAAGGCGCCATAGTATGCGACGTCCTCGAAGAAACCGCTCCCGGAGATCGACGATACTGACACGGCACCGCTAAGGGCAGGGCTTCCAACGGCAGGCCGGGGATCTAACCCGAACCCTCCAAATGCTCGGCTGATGGATGCGAGTTGGGGGTCGGTGATCTGGTTGGCGTTGGCGGCGATGATCGATTCGGCGAAGTCGCCGTCGACGATGGCGTCGAGCGTCGATCCGGCGCCGTATCCGAACCAGATGTTGTTATTGAAGACGAGGTCCCCTGCCTCGAGGCGGGCGCGACTGTCTTCACCGCTGGCGAGGTCCTCGATGTTCAGCGCTACGCCGGGGTAGTCGGTGAAGATCGAGTTGTAGTACTTGCCGCCGGCATTGTCGCGGATGGCGAAGGTGCGGTCGTTCCCGTCGCCGCCGGCGACCAGGGCCGAGGCTCCCGAACCGATGTAGGTCACGTTCGAGATGTAGGGAATCGAGAAGGGTGTGGCGTCGTCGCCCCCCGAGTCGCCGCCGTCGTGCTCTCCACCCCGTCCGGCCGTATCGGTGTCGTGAATGGAGAACCAGAACTGTCCCTTGCCGCGGAAGCCCTGGTCGTAGTCAAAGCTGTCATCGCCGCAGAAGGCGCCGACGAGATGCTTGGCCTCGACCGTGCCACCGAACCACTCGAAGCAGTCGTCGAAGTTGGCGTATACCTCAACGTACTCAATCGTCGTGCCGCTGCCGACGGCGCCGAGTGTGAGCCCGTTGATCTCGTCGCCTTCGACGCCGGAGATGGAGAAGCCGCCGTGGCGGATCGAGACGTATTTGAG
>JAHHLP010000067.1 GCA_018679295.1 Rhodothermia bacterium | reverse complement strand
CTGAAGCCGCTCCATCCGGCCCTGTGACAGGCGGGTTCGTAAACCTGGATGAGCTGCCCTTTCCCAACTACGACGACTACTTCGATCAACTGTCTCGATCCACAGGCCGGTTCGACGTAGAGCTCCCCTTCGAAAGTGCGAGGGGTTGCTGGTGGGGAGCGAAGCATCACTGCACCTTCTGCGGGCTGAACGGTGCCGACATGACGTTCCGACGTAAATCGCCCGCTAGATTGCTGGAGGAGGTGAGGAGCCTCTACAGTAGATACGGCGATCGGATACGCGGGATGTTTGACGTGAGCAACATTCTTGATATGAAGTATTTCGATGACTTTATACCTGGGCTATCCAGGCTGGCGGCATCAGACGACTTCTACATCTTCGTCGAAACGAAGAGCAACCTGTCGCGGTCACAGGTTGCCGCGCTGGCGGATGCCCGGGTCAACAGAATTCAGCCAGGCATCGAAAGTCTCAGTACGCCGATATTGAGGCTCATGAGGAAGGGATGCACCAGCTTGCAGAACATCGAACTGTTGAAGTGGTGCCAATTGTCAGGTGTCAGGCCGGAATGGAATTTACTTTATGGCTTTCCGGGCGAGGACCGAGACGAATACGACCGACAGATCGAGCTGATGCCCCTTCTGCACCACCTTCCGCCGCCGGCGAATGTGGGACCCGTTCGTGTTGATCGTTTTTCGCCCTACTTCGAGACCCCCGAAGACTTCGGCATCACGGCCCTTTGTCCTCAGGCGCCCTATCGGCATGTATATCGCGTGCCGCCGGACGAACTGGATAACATCGCCTACTATTTTGATTTCGAGTGCCCAACACTTCGAACGGACGGCTACGCAACGGCCCTCGAGGCCGGCGTACGGCGGTGGGAGGAGGCGTTCGGGCATGTGGAGCTTCTGGGATACCGGCTCGATGACAGCCTGATGATTCATGATACCCGTGCATGCGCGGTTCAAGAATGGACGCCGCTTGAAGGGCCGCAGGCGCACGCAATCGAACTATTAGAGAGTTCCCTTTCAGAAAATCGTCTCTTCGGCCTGCTAGCAACGAAGGGTCTGTCGCCAGCATCTACAGCTGATGTGCTGGATGAGCTTATAGACCGGAAGTTTGTCCTTAGAGAAGGGACCCGATCTGTGGGCATTATCCTGATAACAGATGCAGAGTGCCCGGTTTCGCCAGATCGGATGAGAGGTGTGAGAAGTGCCTCGCTAGCGGTTGTGTGAGTCTTCCGCGTAATCGCTGAATGGAAAGCGGCTTTTCCTTGCATCCTCGCTGGCGACATTTTATAGTGCATTCTGAGTGCACTGCCGGCAAAGGTGCTTGTGGCTGACTGTCTGTCGGCGTGGAGGCTGAATGCGGGCTCCATGCGCACCTCGATCTGTGATCGTGGTTGAACGTGTCGGTAGCGCACTTGTGGATGAATAAAGTCTGCAGGGGGTGAGCCCTGCGGATGTCACCCCGAGATTGCTCACCGACAGACAGGAGGAAGATCATGACGGATCTCATGGAACGCATGACGGCCGAAATCGGGCCGGTGCTGCTCAACGTGCTCGGCGCACTCGCGATACTGGTCGTCGGCTACATCGTCGCGCGCCTGCTTTCGGCACTTGTTCGCAAGGCGCTGCAAAAGACCACGCTCGACGACAAGCTGGCCAATACGCTCCAGAAGGGCGAGCCCCGCATGGAGCTGGAGCGGCCGATTGCGCGTGGCGTCTTTTACGTTGTAATGACGCTCGTTTTTGTCGCAGTACTGCAAGTACTGCAGCTGACGTTTGTAACGGCGCCGCTCAACGAGTTTCTGGAGACGATTTTCGGATACCTGCCGCAGTTGATTGCAGCTGGTGTACTAGTCGTCGTCGCGTACATAGTAGCCAGCGTTCTTCGCCTCGTTGTACGCAAGGGGCTGCACGCAGTTAATGTGGATGAACGCCTCGTCGGTGCAACTGAGGAAGGAGGTGCTCCTACGGTCGCGCTGTCGGACTCCGTGGCGACAGCTGTTTACTACCTCGTCTTCCTTCTTTTCCTGCCGGCGATTCTAAGCACGCTCGAGTTGCAAGGGTTGCTGCGACCCGTGGAGGGGCTGCTCGACGAACTGCTGACATTTCTGCCCAACATTTTCGCCGCAGCCGTGATCATGGTGGTGGGTTACTTCATCGCCAAACTCATACGGAAGATCGTAACCAACCTGCTGGCCGCCATAGGAACCGACCGGCTGTCGGAAAGAGTCGGCCTGACGGGCGTCCTGGGCAAACAGAAGCTTTCGGACGTTCTGGGAACGATCGTGTATGTCCTCGTGCTTCTGCCGGTGATCATCGCCGCGCTGAACGCGTTGTCCATTGACGCCGTCACCGCGCCGGCAAGTGAGATGCTGGACATGATTCTTGCTGCGATTCCGCAGATACTCGCTGCAGCGGTCGTCCTCATTATTGCGTACGTGATTGGAAAGCTGGTCGGCGGTCTCGTCTCAAACGTACTGTCCGGCATCGGTTTCAACGGTTTTCTGAGCAGGATCGGACTCTGGAACGACAACGGCGAATCGGGACGCAAGACGCCTTCGGATCTCGTCGGCGCCCTCGTCATGGTCGCCATACTGCTCTTCGCTGCTATTGAGTCGGCAAACCTCCTCGGATTTGGAACCTTGACAGCGCTCATATCCGACTTCATGGTGTTTGCCGGACAGGTATTGGTCGGGCTCGTGATCTTCGCGCTCGGCCTCTACGTGGCCAAGCTCGCTCGATCTGCAATAGACGGAAGCGGTATGGCGCATGCAGCAATCGTGGCGACCGCCGCCCAGGTGGCCATCGTCGTGTTTGTTGGCGCGATGGCGCTTCGACAGATGGGTCTCGCGAATTCGATCATCAACCTTGCGTTCGGAATCGTGTTGGGCGCGATTGCGCTTGCCGCGGCTATCGCTTTTGGAATCGGTGGACGCGATTTCGCGAAACGACAGCTCGACCGCATCGAAGAAGATCGCGACTCCGGGTAACGCCGTCCGCGCACGTCGCAT
>JAHHLP010000343.1 GCA_018679295.1 Rhodothermia bacterium | reverse complement strand
GCGTTCAGCTTCGTGATGTCTGGCTCCAGGGTACCGATCTGGTCATCAGAGTCCGGATCCTTAAGCAGATAGGTTTTGACACGCGACGTGTCGTTCACGCTGAGGACGAACCTCTTGCCCGTCCGCGGTGAATGCACCAACGAGTCGGCCACGAAGCCTTCCCAGAAAATGCTGTCGCCGGCCATCCGATACAAAGAGTCGTCCCGGACGAAATCGACGAGCGAATCGAGAGTCGTCACGAATCGGTCGTTCATCTCCTCATAGCGGATCATCGCCGTCCTCACGGCACCCATCCGTGCGCGGGTCAATTCAGTGACCTCTTCCTGGCGCTCGATCGCCTCGTATGGCTCCGTAATCGAGACGAAAAGCCAATAGGCAAGCGCCACGATTACAAGACCCAACGCAACCTGTATACCCACCTGAACGCCGTGGCTGTGTATCGCCATCTCCGTCACTCCCGAAAACCCTGACAAAAACGTGAGCTTCGTTAACGCCGAACGGTGATCCCAACCACCACCACACGTTCCCGAAGGTCGTCGAAAATACAAGGTCACCCCCCTAAATGCAACAAACGGAGGCCTGCAAGACGACCACCATAACGGCCGAAAACCGTCCCCGCGGTGCCACGGAAACCGAATCGTACGTACCTTCCCGACTCGACTCGCAAACACCCCCTAAAGAAGATGTAAAGACCTATCGATAGCCCGTGACAAGCCTGCTTGTAAACATCGATCACGTCGCCACGCTCCGCAACGCGCGTCGCGAGCAGTTTCCTGACCCTGTGCATGCAGCAGCCATCTGCGAAATGGCGGGTGCCGATGGTGTTGTATTCCACCTTCGCGAGGACCGCAGACACATTACGGAACGCGACGTTCGGCTCCTGAAAGAAACCGTGCAGGGACGACTCGACTTTGAACTCTCCACGGCCGAGGAGATCGTGAACATATGCTGCGACACGATGCCTGACGTCGCCACTCTGGTGCCCGAACGGCGCGACGAAGTCACTACGGAAGGAGGGCTGGATGTTCGTACGGCCCGCGAGCGTCTCGAAATCGTCATTCCGAGACTGCTGGACGCAGGTATCCCGGAGATATCCTTATTCGTCGATCCGGACGCCCACCAGATTGAAATGTCGCGCGAGGTAGGCGCGAATTGCATTGAGCTGCATACGGGTGACTTCTCAAATGCATCAACCTTCGAGGAACAGCAGTCGGAGGCTTCCAGACTGGCTTCCGCCGCCCGATTGGCGCATGAGATCGGTCTTAAGGTGCACGCCGGTCACGGCTTGAATTATCGCAACTATCCCGTATTCGGGGCCTCCGTGCGCAACGTTGAAGAAGTGTCAATCGGTTTCGCGATCATCGCGAGGGCGCTAATGACCGGACTGGAGAAGGCTGTTGAAGAGATGAACGCGATCGTCAAGCGCGACTACAACTCATGAGAATCGAACCGCGACACTCGACTCTGACACACACCAAGGGGTCACGAAGCGACTGATGTATACCGACGAGTTTCAAGATGTCCCGGAAGGACACCGCAGCGGGTACGTGACGCTGGTAGGCAAGCCCAACGCGGGCAAGAGCACACTGATGAATGCTCTTTTGGGAAGAAAGCTCTCGATTGTCACGTCAAAGCCCCAGACCACTCGCCATCGGGTACTAGGAATTGCTAACGAGCCCGGGTACCAGGTCATCTTCCTCGACACACCCGGCGTAATCGAGCCGCGGTACGGGCTGCAGAAGTCCATGATGAAGTCGGTCCGACACGCAGTGCAGGATGCCGACCTGATGCTTTTCATCGCAGACGCGACAACGGAATCACCCGACACGCTGAGCCTGACGGAAGTCGGGGACCGGCCCGCCATTCTGGTTCTCAACAAGATGGACCTCATCCGTGAGCGGGATGCTCTTCCTTTGGTTCAGCGCTACGTGGAGCTCCGGGCATTCGAGGACGTCGTTCCGGTATCCGCGAAGAAGAAGACGAATTTGGACGTCCTGATGGATGCAGTTATTACAAGATTGCCGGAGGGACCGCCGTTTTATCCGAAGGACGTAGTAAGTGAGCATCCCGAGCGCTTTTTCGTGGCGGAGATCATCCGGGAGAAGGTCTTTGAACGCTTCTCGAGAGAGATCCCCTACTCGACGCAGGTCAACATTGTGGCATTCGAGGAGAAGAACCAGTACGGCAAAGACGTGATCGACGCTGAAATCGTTGTCGAGCGGGAATCACAGAAGCCGATCCTGATCGGCAAGGGAGGCAAGGCGATCAAGTCGCTCGGCATCGCCTCGAGAAAGGCGATTGAGACGTTTCTCGACCGGCCGGTACACCTTCGGCTCTTTGTGAAGGTGCGCAAGGGCTGGCGTGACAGCGGGACGTTTCTACGGTCGTACGGCTACGAGTAGGACTTTCGCGGGGTTCGCTTCATGTTGCCGCCCCTTCGTGACGAACAGCAACGCCGATGGCACGGGCGATATTCTGCAGCGACTCGGGCAGATGTGTGATGTCGACCTCGTAGTGGTTGTAAACACGCCGCTCGGGATAATCGCGCCTCAGTCGCCGGAACGCTTTCGACAAATCCGCCTCGCGAGCCGCAGCGGCCTTCAGGTTGCGATCGTCGCCTCGGATATCATACATGCGCTTTATGAGTTCGTTCGTCCATGCCTCATTGGACTTGCCTACATAAGCGGGTGCGACGATTACCGTTCGAGCCTCCCCTGGCTGCGAATACGACCCGGCCGTCTCAATACCAGCGAATTCCTGGACGGCCCCGGCCATGACTTTTGCGCCTTCCAGTTTGGAGTCCAGAGCGTAGCCGGCGATATGTGGTGTCGACACCTCTGCCCGATCGATGAGAAGCCGGTCCGGGACCGGTTCGTTTTCGAACACATCGAGAACGACGGGGCCTATCCTGTTTGAGAGCATTGCCGTTATCAACGGCGTCTCATCGATCACCGCCCCCCGCGAAGTGTTGATGAGAATCGCATGACCCTGCATTCGATCGAACTCAGCGCCGCCGATCAGTCGTTCGGTCGAAAACCGAACATCCCGCGTGAGCGGGACGTGAAGTGATATCAGGTCCGCACGCTCGAGAAGTTCATCCAGGGAGACGACTTCGAGGCCGCCAGCGAACTCCGGAGCAGCGGATTCAAGCGGGGGATCATTCACGATTACGGTGGCACCCGCCCGGCTCAGGCGCAGGGCGAGTCGCGAGCCGACATTGCCGTAACCAACCACGCCAACCGTCAGCTGCTGGAGGGCCCATTCGAGTCGCGCGAGGATGCTGAACGCAGCGGCCACAACATAATCAGCAACCGACGGAGCATTGCACCCCGGGGCACTTACGAATCGGATCCCGCGGGCGCCGAGGTAGTCCACGTCAACGTGGTCAATTCCGGACGTCGCCGTGCCGACAAAACGAACGTCTGCCCCGTCCAACAGATTGGCGTCGACGCGCGTCACGCTGCGAACCAGAAGAACATCCGCGTCGCGGACCGCGGTGCGGCCGATTTCGCTACCGGGCAGTCTGACGACACGGCCCACATAGTCCAATGCCGACTCGAGGGCAGGTATATCCTGATCCGCAACGATTTTCAACATTTACCGTACCTGAATGTACTTTAGCTGGAGACGCCGGAACCCACCATTCATCCATCGCCACGCGTCATGGCAGAACCGCTAACCTCGGAACCGCCATCTTGCCGGGCATTCTTTGCAAGAATCGATCTTTTCACGGCCCCCACGGCCATTTTTCCGAATTCATTTATTAATTCAGGGTTGCTATCCGTCCATAAATCCGCAACCCCACGACGGGTCGATGAACGGCTCGTGAAAGCGTCATGAACGCGGCATCAACCCGAAAAGAACGCCGCATGAAGAAAAGCGCTTACTTGTCGTAAGTTCAAACAAAACAAGACCTTATCATTTTATCATTTTGAGAAACCTTGTTGTCGCGTTGATGTTTGGCGGCAACTTGATCGGCCTCCAGCGGCAGATCAATCAGATTATTGAACAACACAGTCGTTATAGATGATACATGCTGTAATTAGCCAGCTCTCGAAGGCCAACTTGTTGGCGCGGGCTCCGCTGATTCTCTTCCTAACGGTTACGGGAACGGCGAGCAACGTGAGTGGACTGATGTCCCTCCTCGACACGACTAAGTCCAGCAGCCAGGCCGAGCACGTAAGTCAGGTGATTGATGACCACGTGCTGAATTCGCGGGCGCTTTACTCCGACGTCGACCACTGGACGAGTCTTCCCGATGTACGCCCCGAGGCAATTGATGCGGAGACCCTGTGGCTGGCCCGTTGCATCTTCTCCGAGACGAAGGACCCTCGTGAAATGATCCTTGTCGCGTGGGTTGTACGCAACCGCGTCGAGACCGGATACCGTGGGCGGACGTCTTACAAGTCGGTGGTACTGGACCCGTTCCAGTTCAGTGCCTTCAACCCGTCCAGCTCCGCGCGCTACTTCTACTCCAACCTGAAGTCCGATTCGAAGGTCTACGGGTGGGACGCGGCCCTGCGAGCTGCTTATCAGGTTCGAACGTCGGACCGCTCGGCGCGGCCGTTCTCAGAGCGCACGCGTCACTTCTACAGTGAAAGATCAATGGTCGGGCGGAGCATGCCACTGTGGGCAGGCGGCATTGAGCCTGTCGACCTAATCGAACAGGAGATCGACGAGAAGCGGTTTCGCTTCTACGAGGGGATCTCGTAAGACACGTAAACCGCCATGATCGAGGGCCGGGTCAGTATCTGATCCGGCCCTTTTGTTTCTCGTCAAAGACCGACGCCAAGACGAATCATGAACGCACTGGCCGTCACGGAGTCCTCGGCGCCTACCGAAACCCCTCCCACCTCAATCGTGTCTTTGAGGAATCCGGAAATGCCGAAGGCGTACCGAAGCTCCGGGAACAGCCGGAGGCCGACCGCCGGTACCGTCACCTGAAGCCCCGCTCCTACAGTGGCAGATACCGATATATCTTCGAGGGAGTCATCAAACTCTTTGTCACTGCTTCTCGGAAAACTTAGCACCGGGCCGGCCAACAGGTACGGCTTGACGAGTGGCGCTGCAAGAATTGGCACGCGTACATCGACCGGCACCTCGATGAAGCTGAGATTCACCTTTTCGCTCGCCTCGTTAAATCGAAAAGCGACTTCGCCGACGTCGCGAATGAATATCCCTGGCCGGACTGCGATCGGAGCTGCATTGAGGTCGAAGAAGACACCCACATGATAGCCGGTCGCATTGTCAAACGTACCCTTTGCGGAACCCGTTTGGATATCTCCTAGTGATTCGAAATTCAATCCTCCGGCAACGCCGAGCTGCGCGCGAGCCGTTCCGACGCCTCCCGTAACGATCAGTGTGATCAGGAGAACGAATACCTTGAGGGATCTCTCGTTGGTCATGGCAGTCTGGTGGGTCGATGGTTGGGAGTTTGTTCCGGTCGAAACGGTGCAACTTTAGTCAGGCATCACACGTTTCCGGAACCCGGAGGCGAGCCACAAACGGCGGAGAGCCCATTGCGGTTTCCGGCCTGTCCGTTTCCGTCAGGGTCAAGAATTTCTGAAGCCGACAATCATGCTATACATATGAGAATAGGGATCACCTGCTATCCAGTCTACGGAGGAAGCGGCGTTGTCGCGACCGAGCTGGGAAAAGCCTTGGCCGCGAGAGGACACAATATTCATTTCATTGCTTACTCGGCACCCTTCCGGCTGGCACATGTCACGGAGAACATCTCCTTTCACGAGGTAAATGTTAACACGTATCCCCTGTTCGAGTACCCCAACTATTCGATGAACCTGACCAGCAAGATGGTCGACGTCGTCAAGTACGAAGAACTTGATCTGCTGCATGTTCACTACGCGATACCGCACGCAACCAGCGCCGTCCTCGCACGCCAGATTCTGGCTGGCGAAGGTGTTCACGTGCCCGTCGTCACCACGCTGCACGGAACGGACATCACGATTGTTGGACGCGACCCGTCGTACCAAACGGTAGTCAACTACTCCATCAACCAATCAGATGGGGTGACAGCTGTTTCGGATTACCTGAGAAGGGAAACATATGAGCGCTTCGACATCCAGCGTGAAATCGAGGTCATCCCGAACTTCATCGACACGGCGCGCTTCCAGCGCCTGAACAAGAGTCACTTCAAGCAGGCTGTCTGTCCCAACGGCGAAAAGCTCCTCATCCATGTGTCGAACTTCCGGCCGGTCAAGAACGCAACACAGGTCGTCGACGTGTTCCATCGCCTGAGAGCTGAAGACCAACCGGTGAAGCTGATCCTTGTAGGCGATGGCCCCGATCGAAGTGCAGCCGAGAGAAAAGCGCGCGATCTCGGTGTCTACGATGACGTCCGATTTCTCGGAAAGCAGGAGCCCATCGAGGAGATTCTCTCCATCTCGGACGTCTTTATCATGCCGAGCGGCTCGGAAACATTCGGCCTCGCAGCCCTGGAGGCCATGGCCTGCGGAGTACCCGTGGTAGCTAGCCGCGTGGGCGGCCTGCCCGAACTCATAGAAGACGGAGATAACGGGTTCCTGTGCCCGCTCGACGACCTGGACTGCTTTACAGACCGCGTCCGCGCGATGCTGCATGATGCCGACCTTTACGAACGGATGTCCGTCTCGGCGCGGCGTACGGCAGAAGAGCGCTTCGACATCGATCGCATCGTTCCTCTATACGAAGAGTATTACGAGCGTGTCTGCTCGCACTCGAGCCTTCAATTGCAGTAGCCGGGGTCGATAAACATCTCATCTGCTTACCTCTCGGAACTCCCGCACCCATCCTACCGGCATCCAGCGATGGCCGTCGACAACCTGATAAGCCGCAAGAAGGACTGCTATCCGACAAGCGACTT
Source organism: Rhodothermia bacterium (assembly GCA_018679295.1). Classification (GTDB taxonomy): domain Bacteria; phylum Bacteroidota; class Rhodothermia; order Rhodothermales; family JABDKH01; genus JAHHLP01. The sequence continues at coordinate 10,031 of JAHHLP010000343.1, read as the reverse complement.
CTTCGAGTCGTACCTCAGGAGGTACGGTCGAATCGTGGACTCACCGATAGACTATCAGGATCTGCTTCGCTACACCAACTCGATACCGATGTACGACGAGCGCGGCGACGACACGCTGTGGTCGACCGTGTTCTACGCGAACAACGAGCACGAAGAAGTTCATGACCACCTGAAGCGTGCGTACGCCATTCTCAAGGCGGACGGCGATATGTCGATCACAAGGCATCTTTACATCGACCGCGTTGATCTCTGCATGTACGGCAACACGTTGCCGTTTCGAATACGAATCGTTAATCACCTCAACGACAACCACGACTACTTCTACGTCAAGCGTATCGATGCCAACCGGATTTACGGCCTCGAGCTAGAACACATCCTTTCGCCAAACCGAATCAACTACTTCATTTCCGGTGAGACGATTGTCGAGGAGCACATAATCGGGATTCCAGCCGAAGCGTTCATGAGCGAGAACAGGCCTGCGAGCCGCTTCGATGAAGTGCGCCTGGCCAAGGAGTTCGTGAAGTTCAATGAGCGTGTCTTCGTACGACTGCTGGGCGACATGCATTCTGGCAACTTCGTCATCGATATCACACGTGACTTCGAGAAGTGGCACTACCGCATGAGACCAATCGATTTCGATCAGCAAAGCCATCACTACAGGAAGGAGGTGTACCTGCCGCACTACTTCCACCAGAACACCCCGTTTATCCAGATCGGGCAAAAGACGCTTGCCCCGGAGAACGTTCTACAGTATCAGACGGAGGAACGGGCATTGATCGCGAATCGAGTTCGGGTTTCGCACGGACGATTCCGAAACTTGATGTCTGTCATGACGGAAGACATCATATCCACGGACGACAATGTGCGGCGACTTCGAAACCAGCTTGCCGAGCACTACCACTGCGATGACTTCCGGCATTGCCTGACGATGGGCGAGATGGTACAGACGTCAATCAACCTTGTGCTGGCGGCAAGCAAGCCGGCGACCATACCGCTGAAGGAGATTCATTCGGCGCAGGAAGTAAAGGAAGGCAAGGTCTAAACGCACAGAGGACGCGCGGCGTCGTCACAGAGGAATGGACCGTCCCTTTTCAGGACGATCTCCCGTCACTTGAGTTCGTAGCTTCCCGTTAGAAACGGATTAGACTGGAGCTCGACTCCCACGGTTGTCGCAGGGCCGTGGCCTGGAAGAACGCGCGTCTGCTCTCCCAGTGGCACGAGTTTGTCGAAAATCGACCGCATGAGGACCGGTAGCGATCCTTGCCAGAGGTCGGTCCTGCCTATGGAGCCCGCAAAGAGGACGTCGCCGGCGACCGCGACTTCTCCGCCGTCAGCGACGAACGTGATCGAGCCGGGCGAGTGTCCCGGTGTATGCAGGATCGTCAGTTGCTCGCCTCCGACCGCGATAGTGCTATCCTCATCGAGAAAACCGGCAGGCTCACCGGGTTGATCAATCTCAACACCAAAGAGACGCCCCTGCTCGGCCGCTCCCTGCATCAGAAGGAGGTCGGACCGATGCATCAGGTACCCGACATCGAAGTAGCTGCAGGCGTCCGCGACACCGAAGATGTGATCAATGTGGGCGTGTGTGAGCAGGACGTGCTTCACTGTGAGTCCAGCCGTGTCGATATACTCCCGTATGACACGCATTTCGGCATCGGATGATGCGGATGGGTCAACGATCACCGCTTCGGCCGAATCGGACAGCACATAGCAATTCGTCTGGAAGGGATTGAAGGTAAAAGACTTTATCTGCACGTTGAGACGTTCGGTTAAATCAGCTCCTATGCGCGAGGCGATGCCTCACACCGACAGCACTAGTTCACCAGGCAATGCTTTCAGCACTAGTCACCAGGCAATGCTTTTACACCTAACGCGCGCTTCCAGCGAAGGCTCCGTTGCCCGTAGGGTGTGCTCGGAGAACCACTTCCAAAACCTCCCGTTCCAATTCGCGTTTGCTCCCTCTCCGCCCGTAGCAATTTGCCTGACTTAAGGTGAAGCTAACCCGAATCCACAGGATGGTAATTCGCATGTTCCCCGGCCCGTTTGCGGGCTGGCTCGGGGCTCTCATGTTCCTCCTTGTGATGCAATTCCTGATCAGATACATGTATCTGCTCGTGGGGCGCGGTCTTCCTGTTACGGCGGTTGTCGAGCTGATCGCCTACAGCCTTGCGTACATGCTTGTCCTCGCGGTACCGATGTCGGTACTTATCGCGACATTGATGACCTATGGGAGGCTGGCCGAGACGGGAGCTTATGCCGTGATCAAGACGGCGGGTGTCTCACTCGCACAGCTGATTTGGCCGTCGCTGGGCATAGGAATACTGATTACCGGCATCATGTGGCACTTCAACAGCGTAGTCCTTCCGGAGGCCAACTACCGCGCCAAGACCCTGTGGGGCGACATCCGCGACAAGAAACCCGGATTCGAACTCGAACCCGGAGTCTTCTACGAGGGCATTGACGACTACAGCATTCTCGTCAAGAGCATAGACCGGGAGACCAACCGGCTCTCCGACATCATCATCTACGACTATTCCGAGGGGTCTCGGCGCCGAGCTGAAATAAAGGCCGTTGCCGGTCGGCTGACGACGTCCGAGGACGGCAACGAGCTCGAGCTCCTGCTGGAAGACGGCGAACTGCACCGACTCGTGAGCGAACGGTCCGGCAGCGACCGAACCGAGAAGTATGAGCGGCTCGAGTTCGAGAGATACCTGTTTCGCCTCGACCTGTCGGACCTCGCTTTCCGTCGTCGCGATCCCGACGGCGAGCGCCGCTCCGACCGAACGATGCGGTCGAGCGAGATGCAGCTTATCGTCGACTCTTTGCGCGCGAACTCCCGCAAGACGAGGGAGGAGTTAGCGGCCAAAACGCTCCGCTTGGGGGATGCGACGGAGGAGGAAACGGACTCGCCTGGTGGCGTTCCGATCCCGGCCACCTCGCCGCCAGTCTCCCCTGTTTCGCTCGTGGCGAGCCGGGCGCCAGAACTCGCCACGCAAGAAACAAGCGGAGTCGTAGAAGGCATCAGGCATTTTGAGGGCATCGACCCCGGCCGGGTCCGCGCTGTTTACAACCGTGCCATTCAGTCGGCTCGCCTGGTGCGCAGTCACATCGATAATAGCAAGCGCACCTTACAGTGGCAGAAGCAGCGTGCCGACCGCTTTGCTGTCGAGATCCACAAGAAGTACTCGATCGCCGTGGCGTGCTTCATCTTTGTGCTGGTGGGAGCTCCCCTCGGACTCAGCATTCGTGGGGGAAGTCTTGGCCGTTCTGCGATCGTTTCGGTCGCCATACTTCTCTTCTACTGGATCACGCTGGTTCAGGGCGAAAAGCTGGCTGATCGGGGCCTTCTCGAGCCGTGGATAGGGATGTGGGGGGCAAACATCGTAACGGGACTGGGTGCTATCTGGTTGTTTGCCTACGTCTACCTGGACCTTCGGGCCACTACCACATTGATCCGCCGGCTGATCCGGCGCCAGCCGGCATAGGCCCCGTATGCTGTACGTCGTCCCAACTCCTATTGGCAACCTCGGCGACATGACTTTCAGGGCCGTCGATGTGCTGCGGGATGTCGCCGTTATCGCCTGCGAGGATACCCGAACGTCGAGCAAATTGCTACGTCACTATGGTATCGACACGCCCACCATCTCATACCATGAGCACAACGAGCGGAGCCGGACGCCGAAACTCGTAAACCGGATGTCGGCCGGAGAGAAGGTGGCGCTGATCAGTGATGCCGGTATGCCCGGAGTGTCCGACCCCGGCTTCTACCTCGTGCGTGAATGCGTGCGCGAAGGCATCGACGTAGTCGTGTTGCCCGGGGCCAGTGCCGTCGTCGCCGCCGTAGTCGGAAGCGCCTTGCCGTGCGACCGTTTCGTGTACGAAGGATTCCTGCCGGCAAAGAAAGGACGCAACGCGCGGCTGGAGTCGCTGAAATCAGAGACTCGCAGCATTGTCCTGTTTGAATCGCCGCACCGCATCAAGCGAACGCTCCGGGATCTCTTGGCTACCTTTGGGCCCGAGCGCCGCGTCGCCATAGCCCGTGAGATCTCGAAGGTGCATGAAGAGTACATTCGGGGATCCATCGCCGAGGTTGCCGAACACTTCGAAGCACTGGACAAGCCGAAAGGCGAACTTGTCGTTGTTATCGAAGGACTTCGGCAGTGATCAACTCCACGGCGAGCAACGGATGCAGCACATGAAGCTTGTTCCGGGCGGCTTCCCTGCGGCTCCCGGTGTCCGGCTGTTGGGCTTCTGGCGCTGCACGCGACGACCCGGGCAACCCAAGCAGCCCCGGGATGGCTGAAAATTGGCAAGACTTCGCGTAGCATCGTCAATTGCCCGCCGACGATTTTGACAAACCTTTCTGAATCAATAGACACGAACCACGCGTTAAGCCTTATTCTGCCACGCTTGATAGCCGCAACTCAACCCCAACCCCGAATACGGCTTAGGCGGCGATTACGCCGAACTCCTCTTTTTGCTTTGTCGCGGCCGGAACTATTAGTCAGACGCAAATCAATCGCATGAACTGGATTCGAACGGAGCGCATTGTCGCGGGATTGGTCTTCGTGTACGCACTGGTCCTTTATGTGCTGACGGTGGCACCGACGGCGTCGTTCTGGGATGCCGGAGAATTCATTGCGATCGCCAATCGTCTCGAGGTTTCGCACCCTCCAGGAGCGCCCTTCTACATGCTGGTCGGACGACTTTTCTCGATGTTCGTCCCGACAGAGTATGTCTCACTCGCGGTGAACATGATTTCAGTGCTGAGTTCAGCTTTCACGATTCTGCTGACGCACCTGATAATCGTCCGCTTGGTTCGCGAGTGGCAGAGAGACTCCTATAAGGACAGCGTTCTTGACAGAGTGTCGGGACTCGTAGGTGGCGTGATTGGTGCCTGTACTTTTGCGGTTACCGATTCCTTCTGGTTCAATGCCGTCGAGGCCGAAGTTTACGCCTTGTCGATGCTTTTCACGGCTGTCGTAGTGTGGCTGATACTCAAGTGGAGTGAACAGGCCCGGGTCGAGGAGGCAACGCTTTCGGGCGGTCGGCATCCTTTCTCGCTCTATGCAAATCGGTACCTCGTCCTGATCGCTTACCTGTTCGGGCTGGCGATCGGTGTTCACCTGCTGAACTTGCTCGCCATCTTTTTCATCGCGCTGATCGTCTTCTACACAGAGTTTGAAAGGTCCGAGTGGACGCGTGGCCAGTTCGTAGGCAAACTTGTCGTAACCGGACTTGTCTCGTCCGTGGCATTTCTGATGGTCTATCCCGGCATAACGTTGTGGCTTCCGACCGCCGCGGGTAGCGTGGGATCACCGGCACTGCTCTTACTTGCCGTTGTCGGTGTGGTGGTCTACCTGATCCGCTTCACTCAGCAGCGAACGATGCCCGCGGCCAACCTGGCCTTCCTGTCGATCGCCATGGTCCTCATCGGCTACTCGACCTACGCGTTGATATTTATTCGTAGCGCCGCTGATCCGCCCATCGATGAGAATGATCCCGAGGATGCTGCCGCCATCGTGTCGTATCTCAAACGCGAGCAATATGGTGCGACGCCAATCTTCAAGGGCACGACCTTTGACGACCGAACCGGCCAGCCGGGAAGCCGGGAAGTGATCTTCCCTCGCAGGTGGTCACCCGATCAGACGCACGCCCGCGAGTACCGCCGGTACGATTCGGACATGAATTTCTTCCTCGACTACCAGCTCGGACACATGTACCTCCGGTACTTCGCGTTCAACTTTGTGGGACGTGCGAGCGACATCCAGGACGCTCCCTACATCACCGGCATACCTCCGCTGGACGAGGGGAAAACCGACTACTACTTCCAGACACCGAGTGAGCGAAGCTCGCGGAATGCCTATTTCGCTCTGCCATTGCTCTTGGGCCTGCTCGGCTTGGCGCATCATTTCGTGCGAGATTCGAGGCGTGCCTTCGCTGTCCTAATACTGTTTCTGGTCACCGGCGTCGGGATCATCATATACCTAAATCAGCCGCCCATGCAGCCGCGCGAACGCGACTATGCGTATGTGGCGAGTTTCTTCGCCTTCTCACTCTGGGTTGGCATTGGCGCAACAGCAATCGTCGAGTTTCTAAGAGAGGCACTGGAGAAGCGCGAGGTAAGCGCCGGCCTGACAAAGTCGTCGGTGTTCGGCGCTTCCGCGATCGTCTTCATGGCTGTGCCGGGATGGATGGCGTACATGAACTTCGACGATCACGATCGTTCCGGCCGGTACGTGGCGCCCGACTACGCATACAACATGTTGATGAGCACCGCCGAGAACGCCATCATCTTTACAAATGGAGACAACGACACCTTCCCGCTCTGGTACCTGCAGGAGGTCGAGGGCGTCAGACGAGACGTAAGAGTGGCGAATCTATCCCTGATGAACACGTCATGGTATATTCGGCAGCTCAAGAACCAGTGGTCAAGAGAGTCGGCTCCGTTGCCGATCTCGCTGAGCGATGAGCAGATAGACCAGATCGCTCCGCGCGCGTGGCGCCCATCAGAAATCACTCTGCCGGTAGACAAGGACGCGATCTTCGGAAGATCGGAGATGGTCTCCAGCGACACCGACACGAGCATGATCGAGAGTCCGATGACGTGGACGCTCGAGGGGCGCCCGCTTTCGGAAGATCTCAACTTCCTGCATGCCGCAGACCAGGCAGCACTCGACATTATTGTGACAAACGCGAGGCAGAACTGGGAGCGTCCAGTCTACTTTGCAGTCACGGTAAGCCCTGATGGGCAGCTCAATCTAGAGAACTACTTCCAGCTGGAAGGACAAGCGCACCGGGTTGTCCCGATCAGACACGAACAAGGCTTTCTTGGGCGTGTCGAGACAGGCATCACCCCGGAAAGGCTGCGGCAGTTCCGATTCCGTGGGCTCGACGACCCGGACGTGTACTTCGACCAGAACATCCGCAACATGCTCGACAACTACCGCAGCGTCTTTGCACACACCGCACAGACGCTTGCGTCAGAGGGTCGGGCCGACGAGGCGAGAGAGTTGCTGGATGGCCTCTTGGAGAAAATGCCTTTCGAGACAATTCCGGGAGACCTCAACACCTTCGTCATGCTCGCTAACGCGTACCATGACGCTGGAGACTACGATACCGCGGTCCAGATCGCCGAGCGCGCAGAACCGCTCGTATTGCGGCGACTCGAAACCGCCTCCACGCAGCGACAGCTGGAATTGGCCGCACGCTATGTCCAGCTCATTCGGCTCGTCTACATGGAGGCTGGTGATTTCGAAGCTGCGTCGACACTCGGCAATCGCATCGCCGATTTCTTCGGTGACAGCACGTTCCGACAATCTGCCGACGAGCTGCGGGCGCTCTTCGAGAGGTCTTTTGAGTCCAGCGGGGCAACGGGGTCCTGATTGTGCGGCGTCGCCTCGCTGGCAGCCGTTGCAGGTCGAGATCGCAGGCTGCTACGTAGGAACCGCTAGACTTGTAGCCTCGTGGCTTGGTAGCAACACCACGATGGAGGACTCCGACCAGCGCCGGTCGGAGCAGGCAGTATCAGCTTTCCCGCCCTTCGAACGGCCGGATCACCATCGGGTGCGTCTTCTCGTTGATGCGCAGGGAGTAGTGGCCGGGCTCATACAGCCCGTCCAGAATCAGGTAGAAGCGATAGGGGCGCACCACACTTGCGCACAAGACCCCTTGGGGTCGCCGCATCTCGAGCTCGACGCGGATCAGGTTGCCGGCCCGTTCCTGCGACACCGAGCTCAGCTTAGTGCATGCATCCGGAAAACCTCCCTTGATCAGTATTTCGACCGGGACGCCGATAGCATCCGCAGTCTCGGGATCGGCAGCCCTGATGTGAACGGTGTCGTACACGGCCGGGACATAGATGTAGGACGTTTCGTCCTCTTCGGGAGTAATGATCGTAGTCTCCCGACCGTCTGCCGCCTTGCCTTCGTACCGGTGACCGAATTGCTCGTCAGGCGGCTTCTCGATCGATCGCGCCCCCAGACAGCCACCACTAAGCAATGCCAGAAGGGCGACAATCATCACAGCGCTCTGACGTGGCTCGAACTCACTAAGACCGCTGTCCTTACGGGAAAGACCCATGTCACTTGTCCTCCCGGAGAATTTCAAGCGCTGCCGAATCCGCATCGTCCGGGACAGACTCGATCGACGCATCGCCCCATAGCCGCTCAAGATCATAGAACGTCCGCCGGTCCTCATTGAAGATGTGTGCCACCACATCGACATAGTCAAGAAGTACCCATTGCAGGTGATCGAAACCCTCGGTATGCCACGGGCGCTCACCCAGCTTTTCCTTGACGACTTCCCTCGCGGCGCTCGCCAAAGCTTTGATCTGGGTATCCGAACTGCCAGTGCAGATCACAAAAAAGTCGGCAACCCCACTGATACCCCGAAGGTCCATCACGACAATCCCCGTTCCCTTCTTTTCCAGAAAAGCGTCGACGACGGTGCTGGCAATTGACTTGGCGCTGTTGGAAGTGAGGCGCTTCTTTTCCTTGCCGCGCGAGGGCACGGGTGGTTGCCTGCTCAAACTCATTCGGAAGTTGTTTGGATGATCATAGTTGCCGCGGTAGTTGAGTTCCCCTGAGTCGAGTGCTATTCACGGAAGGGCCGTAAGGACTTGTAGTCGTGGCCGATTATTACGGATGCATCGAGAAAGAAATCTTCCCTTACCTCCTGCTCCACCCTCTGTTCGGGTATGCCCATCATTCGCGCCACCTTCATAGCCGACTCGATATCGCCGATTCGATCCACGACCTTGGAAAACTGAACGTCAGTGCGTTCGTAGTTCCCGGTCTCGACCACGTCAAACCCGCTACGTCGCAGGAATTGCGTAGCGATGCCGGCGAGGTCTGCCACCCCGCAGCCGTTTCGTACTTCCACCTGGATAATTTCGCCGACCAGCTCCGGGACGTCCGCCTCGCGGTGCGGATCGACGCGCGGAGCGAGCACGCGGGTGCCGAACGCGTAGAGAAGAAGAATGGCAAGCAATCCTGCAGCGACAAGTGCCAGATTCAGAAACCGGTCGCTCCAGGCGATCCGTTTCTTACCCATTCCGCCACGAGCTCGCGCTGCAATTCAACGAAACAAAAAATGCGCGACTCGAACGTCGAACGTCGTGTCGCGCAAAGTCCTTATGAACCGGAGTCCTTAAGATATCCAAGGGCAATTCGCTTCAATGAAGCGGCTAGGGTCGAAATCGGCTGGGGTAGTATCCGTACGGACTGTAGAACTGGCCATACGGGCTCTGGCGAACAGACAGATGAATGTTCATGTTGCTGAGCGGCCGGTAGTTGATCTCTGCGTTTCGCAGGAATACGCGCGCGTTCGATTGCGACAAGCTTCCTGCACTGTTGGGACCGCTGCTGAAGGGCGAATAGGCAACTGCGACATCCGCACGAGCCGCGAGGTCCTCGCCAAACTTCCACACCAGCGAATTGGTATACATAGCCAGCGACGACGAGTAGCCGCCTCCGGTGAAGGCCGACATCTCGAACGAATGGCCCATCTTGAAGTGCTTCGGGTTGAACAGCGTATTCATCAGGAACCCGGATGAACCGCCGTCATAAAGCTGGACGGGCGACGTACCGCTCGAAGATGCAGTCCGCAGCTGTGCCTCTGCCGGTGCTGCAAGAAGCAGCATCGCAACAAGGACCGTAGATGTCAGTAGAGCCCGCATCAAACTCCTCCCAGAGTATCTTCGTGCATAATATAGCCGCGGATTTTCGATGTCAATAACGTACGAAAGTGCTTCCCTATTGTTCTGTAAGGGCGAAAATTACCACCCGGGCGGCAACGCACCCATATCCTGCCGAGGTGCCGGATGAAAAGCGGATCCGCTGGACTGATTCTTGGCATCGAAACATCATGCGATGACACAGCTGCAGCCGTCGTTTCGGATGGCCGACTCGTGTCGTCATTTGTCTCGTCGCAACCGCTGCATAACCAGTACGGCGGCGTTGTACCGGAACTCGCATCGAGAGATCATCAAAAGAACATGGTGGCGGTAGTGCGAGAGGCCCTTCGCC
>JAHHLP010000534.1 GCA_018679295.1 Rhodothermia bacterium | reverse complement strand
CGTTGCCCTCTACGGCCCATGTCTGCTGAATGCCGCCCCCGCCAGGAAACTGGAAGATCGCGCGGACTCCGCGAGCACCGTACAAGAGCCCGTCCGCTCCAAAATCGAGCCCGTTCCACTGGAACGTCGTCGCCGAAAATTCGGATTCGCTTTCGTCCAACGCGATCCTGCGAATGCCCTCTGACCGGCCAGCTCTGAAGACTGACACATAGATATTGCCTTCAGCGTCCGCTGCAATTGCAAACGGATTCTCCGAGTCGAGTATGCCACCAAACTCCTCCTCCGCAGGAAGCAACGCAAGTTGCCAACTATTCGAAAAAGACTCGGCGTCGTTTCCTATCACTGCGACCCGAAGCACAACTTCGGGGCTTGGTTCGTTCGGCGCCCGAACCGTCAGTTGGTTCTCCGACGCATCCATGACCGTCACCCGTGTACCGCCGAAGAAAACAATCACGCGAGCCGGGTCGGTTGCGAAATTACTGCCGGATATGGTCACGATGTCGACGCCGGCAAGCGCGACATCCGGCGGTTCCACCGCCGATATGACGGGTGGATCGCCGACGGTGGCGTCAGGATCCCAGAGGCTTTCTGCCGGACCGGTGTCGCAAGCCGCCACCGTGACAATCACGGCTAGGGCCAGAATCATCCATGCGCCACGGCTCACGGTCTGTGCCGCGCCATTACGCGAATCCAAGTCTTCGCTCCGCTGTCTGCTAGGCCTCAAACGCCGGTACCTCCACATCACAACTAGAATGAGAATTGGAACGAGATACGGTGGACATCGGAAAACACCCCAAAATCGGTATAGGCGTAGTCTGCCTGGAGACGAAGCCCCCCGAGATCCTGGCCAAGTCCGGCACCCAGACTGATTCCCTGCTCATCGGTCGGAACGATATAGCCAGCTCGCAGCGACAAGGTATTCAGGAAAGTGTATTCCAGTCCGGTCTTCACATTCTCAGAGAAGTCGCGCGGGTTCTCCGCTTCAACCGCCAGCAGGATCTGATGGGACTCGGATACGCTGGGCAGCAGGTCAGCCACGTCCATCGAAACACCGATCTTTAGCGTCAGGGGCAGCTGAAAACTCTCGGAAACATATTCGATTTCTTCCGAGAAATTCCGCGCCGACACCGCAAAGTTCAGACTTCGGAATCCGGTCTTGTACAGCATCCCGAAATCGAACGCGAGCACGCCCACATTGTCATCACTGGTCGACTCCGCCGTGAACACACCATCACTCACGCTTCCGCTCAGAGCGGTGCTACCGAGATCCTGAGACGCGTATTTCACGTGGGCGCCAATGGAAAAGCGATCGGTCAGCGCTCTGGCGTAACCGACGCCTACGCTGAGGGCCGTAGGATCCAGCTTAGGAGTGTCGACAAAGCCCTGCTCGTTGTCGGCGCGAACGGCTCCCTGGATGGAGCCGTAGTCCACCGACCGCACAGTAAAGCCGAGGATACCGAATCGCCCTCCAAAGGGCTGGAATGAGAGCGCTGCCACACTGTAATCGATGCCGGCGATCCACTGCGTGGTACCGAGCACAACCGAGAGTCGGTCTCCCTGATGCGCCATGCCCGCCGGATTGTAGAACATCATCCACGCACCTCCCTCCATCGCCGTCATGGCATCTCCCAGCGCTGCGGCTCGCGGATGCGTAGAGACGCTCAAAAACTTGAAGCCCGTTTGGGCTCGCTTCTCTCGATTCTCGTTGAGCTGCGCGTAGGACGTAGTCGTCAGGTCTGGAAGCACCAGGCTAAGTGCCAGCGCTACCAGGACGGCTGTATGTCGCAAAGATGGTGTCATCGCGGTGACCGTTTTTGCCTGACGCTCCTTTTAACGAATGATGATGAATTTGCGAATGGCCTTCTCACCTTGCCTGAACTGAAGTTCGCCGGTCGCCGGGTCCTCAATGTCCTGGGTGACGGTCACTACAGCGATGTAGACCCCGCTCGCCACGATCTGCCGTGAAGCCGTCGTGTGGTCCCAGAATTCATCACCGCTTCCGTCGTTGTGGTCGACCACATCAACCAGTTCCCCTAGCTCTGTGAAAATCTCGATACGGCAGAATCCAGGGACGTTGAAGAACGCCAGCTTATCCGTCTGGTCCGGAAATCGCAGATTCTGGTCGGCTCCAAGATGAAAAGGGTTCGGGACGATTCGGAGGCCAGGCAGGATGAGGTCGCCGGTCTCCACGTCCACGATACATCGAAATTCTTCGCCCGCAGGGCAGGGCCGGTCGTCAAACGAACTGCCTGCCTGCCTGCGAAGCCTTGCCGGCTCGTACGTCTGCGTATAGTACCGGCTGCTGCGCAGTGCCACACCCGCGGGCGTATTGCCGTTGCCGTTGTTGTCGCCCGGCAATCCAACCGCCTGGATATAGTAGAAGTAGTCGATGCCTCGAATCGGGGTCGTATCGTCAAATGACCTATCCGCAGCCGAGGCGGTATGGATGAGTGTATACGTGCTGTCGAAGTCTCCGAGCGCCCGGTAAATTTCAAACCGGTCCACCGATGGGCCATCATCAAAGACATCCCATTCCAAGCTGATCCGATCACCTCCGGAGTTGACGATGAATTGGCTGGGAGGGTACGGAGGTCGCGGGATGTCCCACCCCGACTCAAAGTTAGCAAGCGCACGCCGGTACATCATGAACAGCGAGTCACGGCTCTGGAAGACGATCTCATTCTTCTGCAGATCGGTGAGTTCACCTCGTTGATAGGCGCGACCGACACGCGTGTCCTCGTCGCGGCTTAGGCCATTGACCGCCTCTGCCAAGATGATGGTCACGCTCTCTCCTGGCGCAAGCGTGTAAGGCCCGAAGCCGGCTGCGTGTGATGCCCCGCCCGGCTTACCTTGCGATGGATCAGCGGAGGGGTCTAGCCAGCCCTGCATTCCTGACGGCTCAACCGCCCACGCGTGCCGAGGACTCTTGTGACCGCTCGACATCAGGTTGTACTCGACCGCCATGCTGGTCGGGTTGAAAGCGCTGTTCTGCGAAGTGAACGGTTCGTCAGAATCAAACCAGGTGGTGGTCGTGGGCTGCGATCGATCGTCCGCGGGATCGGACGGTGACGTGTCCGCATGCAAGACGACGTGCCCCACAAATGCGGAGGCACCGAGACGGCCAAGCGTGTCCGCAGGCTCAATTTGAAGGGCGGGTAGGGCGGGCTTGAGTATCGGGCCCCCTATGTTGTCATAGAGCGTGAAAGGGGGAAAGTGACCGTGCCACGTGAACTGGGCGCGGAAGTCCTCACCGGCTGGATCGGGCAGGACCCCGTCTCCACGCGCGTCATTCATCGCGTTCTTCCCCCACCCTGTCGCGTTACCGATAACGAAACGCGACTCTGCGGCCACCGACCAGCGCCACTGCCAGAAGAAGTAGACATCTTCGAGTGTTTGTGAGGGCAACTCTATCTCGTCATCCCCATCGACGTTTCCGGTGTTCGTGAACGTGTGCTCCAGGATATGATAGGAGTCGTGGTAATCTTGACTGAACTGGTAGATCTTGCGCTCCATCGTTATGCCCAAGAGCGTGTTGACCTCGTTGATGATCATTCGATCCGCTATCATCGTGGGGTCCACGCGGTCGTTGGCCATAGCCGCGGTGCCCTCCGAGAGCGCGCCGTCCACAAAAACCACAGGCGGTTCGTACCGGCTCACCATTTCGAATCGAATTGGGAAGAACTCGTCTGCGCCTGTTGCACGCGGCCCCACGTGCACGACGCGTTCCGACCAATTCCGCCCGGTGTCGTCCGTCACGTTTCGGGCACCAATCCAGAATCCTTTAGCTGCTTGCGTATCGCGAAAATTGTAGATGCCGGGCCAGCGCATTCCGCTCTGCTGCTCCTGAATGAAGCCGCCCTCTTCACGCTCTCCACCGATTTCCGAATACCAGTTGTGCAGCGAGCCAGCGGAAAGCCACTTGTTTGCGAACTGCGCGTCGCTGCTGCGCGGCAGCAACAGCGTAAAAGCTACCAAGACAACCGTGACGAAGACCTGCCCACGTGCAAATCGACCCATCAATTTCTCTCTCAGCATCTCAGACATGTGCAGGCTCAAAACTGTAATCGAATTCCCCAGAACACATCACGAGGATTTAGAAAGGTCAAGTAGGACTGATTCGGCATGTCGATGTACGCCTTGTCATCAAGCACTTTACTCAACCGACCGCCGTCCACCTGCGCGAAGCCTTCACCGGACACCTCAATAAACTGGGTGGTAGACCGATCGTAGTAGATGACACCCGGATCCGGCGGGGACCCCTCACTAAAGTCCTCGATCGAGGTGATCGCCCGCATCGGCTGATACTCGATGTCGTAGTCACGGTATGCTCCAGGCCTGTCGTCTCCCGGGATGTTCGAGTAGAACTCACTTTCCGGCAGATGGAGCGACCGCATGTAGTTGTTGAAGTCCGTGCCGTCGACCGATCCGTCAAAATTCAGAGTGCGACGATTGAACAGATTGCTGATGTCGACGAAGAACTG
>JAHHLP010000577.1 GCA_018679295.1 Rhodothermia bacterium | reverse complement strand
GCGTTCCACCGTTCGTCGACTCTACAGTGAAGAGTGTGTCCCAAATCGTACCGCCTTCATCCGACACGATACGAACCGATTTGTCTTTGACGTACTCGGTAATCTCCAGCTCCGTTGTCATCTCTCTGCCGCGCATCTCTCGAGTTTCCCGAAATCTCGTTCCGACACCGGATTGGGTCTCAGACAGAATCTCCACGTTTACGATATGAGGAACCGCCCTCGAAAAGTTTTGGATGTGCGCAATCGTATCAAAGACGCGATCGACCGGCGCAGCGATCTCGATCTGCAATCTGTTTTCCGCCATAACAAGAACCTCTCTCGGGCTGGGCAACTGGTGACAGAATGTAGCGGGAAACGAACAGGCGTTCCAGTCTAATCCTTGCGCTTAGTCAACGAGGCAAGACGTCTGACCAGTACGACTCCGATCAAGCCCGCAACAGGCGAAGTCACGAGCCCCGGAAAGTATCCGCGCACGTACAACGAGACTAACGGGTGTAAGAGACCGTTGGCGAGCAT
This sequence comes from Rhodothermia bacterium, assembly GCA_018679295.1. Classification (GTDB taxonomy): domain Bacteria; phylum Bacteroidota; class Rhodothermia; order Rhodothermales; family JABDKH01; genus JAHHLP01. Next base: position 11,403 of record JAHHLP010000577.1, on the reverse strand, counting down.
TGCTACGCCAAAGAACCATACAGGAAAGTAGGCGACACGAACGTTTCTGCGCACGCCGACGGCAGACAAAATCCATATGGCGACCCACGCCAAATTGAACGCGACGAGGAAATTCTCCGACCAAGGAGTCAGGTTCAGGAGTGCAGGCAGTTTCACATTGAGCCCTGTTGCAAACTCCTCCGTGAAGTGAATGCACTGCCATGCGACTCCAACGAGAAACGGATGAACGATTCGGTCGGAATCCTTGCCGTGTAGGAGGGAAGGGCGCCGGGTAGCCACCAGGACTCCAGCTACCACAAGCATCAAGTAGATCGGCGTTAAGCCGACCAGTATGCTGCGCAGTGATTCGTCCATAGATCAGCCTCTTGACCTTTCGCACCGAAGATGGCCGCGCAAGTGCCTGCCCAAGTAATGTCATGCAGCGCACGAATTACCACTATGGCCGCATTAGCGTCTCCTCGAGGTCGTACGGCGCTAGACGACCATCGATCCGCCATCGATCACGAGCGTTGCTCCGGTCATCCACGACGACTCGTCCGAGGCCAGGAATATGGCAGCGCCGGCGTGATCCGCGGCCACTCCGGGTCGACCCAGCGGGATATTTTCACTTCGCCGCCTCCACAGGTCCGGATCTCCTTCCCACTGATTACGATTCGCGTTGGTGGCGGTGAGCCCCGGGGCTACCGTGTTAACTCGAATGCCGTGACCGGCCAACTCATACGCTGCCCCTCGCGTCAGCATGGTAAGGCCGGCCTTGCTGCACTGGTAATGGGCCATCTTGCTGACCGCGCTCGAGTCGCTGATTGAACTCACGTTGATGATGCTGCCCGAGATTCCGTTGTCGATCATGTGCCGGGCGAAACGCTGCGTCACGAAGAACGGAAAGCGCAGGTTGACCGCCATGATTCGATCATACTCCTCCTCCGAAATATCGAGGAAAAGCGACCGCGTCATGGTGGCAGCGTTGTTGACAAGTACGTCGACTGTATCCAGAAACGAGATTGCCGCCTCATGCAGGACCTCCACGTTATCAGGTTCACCCGCATCCAGCTGAACGAACCCGATAGAAGCTCCTTTTGCGCGTCCGGTTTCTACGAGCGCTTCCGCCGCAGTGATATCGGAGTACGCCGTAAAAAGGACAGCCGCACCGGCATCGACGAAGGCCTCGGTTATGGCGCGCCCGATGCCGTTGCTTCCTCCTGTTACAACCGCCCTTTTCCCTTCAAGCCGTCGCTTCATGTCTGACACGTTTCATGGCGCAGCGTACGATAAGGTCGATGAAACCTACGTGACCGCCGTCGTCGTTGAGTAATATGAAGTCCGCTGCCCCGGCATCTTCTGGGTCATAGAACACGCCACAGTTTGGGTTGATCTCAAGCATGAACGGCACGCCCTGCTTGTCCACGCGAATGTCGCAACGCCCGTATCCGTTTCCGTCCAAGCCGACAAACATTCGCCTGGAGGCGTCCTTGAGGATCGCTGCGAGGTGCGGGTCGTCGCACGGAACGCATGTCATGCCGTCGAAGTCCTTCCACTTGAGGTCCCAGTGCTTGAAGGTTTCTCCGGCAGGGAATCGGAACTCGACGGGCTCGTACACGACGGGGTGGCCTGCGTCGTCCGGGTTCTCGACCACCAGAACAGTGAATTCGCGCCCCTCAACAAACTCCTCGATGAGAGCCGCACCGAATGATTCGATGGTGGTCGCTGCCTGCGTCCGCAACTCGTCGGCTGTTTCCACGCGCGACTTCCGTGTGAGTCCCCAGCTGCTATAACCGTTCGGGTGCTTGATGATCATAGGAAAGCGAAGGTCCGACTCGGCTCGCTGAATACCCTCCTCATCACGTGCCATGACGAACTGAGGGGTCTCGATTCCGAGGCTTCGGCAAACGCGCTTCATCTCGATTCTGGATGGGTCGTAAAACGAAGATGACGCGCCGGTAAATGGCACGTTGAGCCGCTCCAGAGTCTGGACGACCTCGATCCCTGGGCTGTCCGAATCCCATGAGCCGTCACACAAGTTGATGAAGACATCAAATCCTTCTTGCGCGAGAGCGGTCACCCGCGCGACGGACGATGCCTTCTCCAGGCCGTGAATCTGGCAATCGTGGCCATCCAGATATGGAAGGATGACGGTGGGCCAGTCCTGGTCATCGGCGGGTACAGGTTCGGATGGCCCGGCTTCTTCGAGGACGCAGATCTTCATAAGAGATGGTGGTTTGCACGATCGCTCCACGTCCGGCCGAAAGCGATCCAACTCTGCAAGTGGGAATAGGTCCAACATGCCAAACGCCGCCAGGCATCCTTAGCATGATCGCCCAAATATGGTTTCAAGGAACGGTCACCGCTAAGCCCTTCATGATTTATTTAAAATAGGGTCTTAAGGTCTTAGTCCTACCTGCCGATCATCCTAAGACATTCCGTGTCCGGTCGATACGCTGCATTTCTGTATTGGCCCGCGTACGTACGGCGACCTATTGATCAGAATTAGTTGCGCTGTACGGCACCTCGAAACAACCCACATCTACGCGGGCGTGGCTTTCCATTTGATGATTCGTGCACATGCGCGAATAGACCTGAGGGTTTCATCATGGGTAAAGCTCTTGCATTGGCGTCGGTAATGTTCATCGTTCTCGGCACCTACTACGGCGGTCAGCGAGGCGTCAGCGAAGTCGAGACCAGGCGATCGGTTTCCGATTCTCAATACGAAACGCTCGCGCGGAATGGCGCACTGGCTGGAATGAATCTCGCTCGTCAGGCCCTGGCTGAGTGCTTCGTCGATGGATCCTTCGATGGAATCTCGGAAGGAGTTCACTATAAAGTGGAGACGGCCGTGTCCGGCGACCTCGCCAAGATCACGTCTACCGGTGGCATCATGGGTGCCCACGACAAAGACGCGTTCTACACGGTAGTAACGCATTTCCAACGCTGGGGCAAAAACGTGCCGTTCGAGATCGTCGACATCGAAACGATACCAGAGGTCGATTTCAAGTTTGAAGCCAAAGTGATTGGATCGGAGATCAGCTATGGCGGCACATACGACATGCCCGTGACGGTACGAATTGAGGTAGGCGAGTCTACATACGAACCCTTCGGCAATTACGAGTCGCAAAATCACGGCGTTGAGGAGCGGCCTTCATTTATTCCGAGTGAGTCTTTCGCGGCAGGAACTCCGATTTCAATCAGTGCCCGGTCGTGGTTCAAGAGCGGCAGCGGATGGGATGTGTTCATGGAACAGGATTCGCGAGCGGGAGACAACAGTGTAGTCGTTCTTCGAGATGGCGACGATGTTCCGGGAGTTGCGGGCCTGAACGGTCAAGCCTCAGTAGGCGACCTGCTTGAGCCCTTTACCGAGAACGGCAAGATCGACCTGAGCGATAATCAGTCGATCTATCTCTTTGAACTGGGTTCTTCCGACCCGTCGAGTGCCGCGTACGACATGCAGGACCTGGTGGTGCTGATCGATCTTTCGCCTGACGCAAACGATACGTATGCCGACGGGAATAGTGGTAACGGCAATGGATCGGGCGGCAAGGGTAACTCCAACGGGATCGGAAAGAACAAGGGATCCGATTGCGGCGGATATGAGTTGCGCCTCCGACACTACAACGAATCGTAGATTTCAAGGTCGCTTCCCACGGTGACGGTCGGCGTGTCGAATGTCGAACCGTCCCGCAATCTTCGAAGTCGATCACTCTCCCTGACAGACCCAGATAGGCGCTGAGTCGATCTCCTGCCTCAATAACAGGTTGAGCTGCCCGGCCCCGTGTTGGATATGCCGCAGGTTGTAGACCAGTAGCTCGGCGAACGTCGCTTCGCCCCATTTGAATCGGTGCAGCTGCCGAACTCCGCTTTCATCGAGCCGATCCAAAGTGCGTTGGAGCTTCAGTCGACAGTATTCCAGATACGATCGCAACTCCTCCTTGCTATAGGCGCGCACCGGATAGTCTCCGTCCGGCTGCTCTTCCTCCCGTGTATAGGGATGCGGCGGCTGAAAATCCGCAGCATCGCCGGACAGATAACGGTCGGTCCAAAACAGAGTGTGGAAAGCAATGTACCAGAATTGCGGCGGGCGGTGCGGAGAAGCCGTCTCCCACAGCGAGTCGGGGCAAGCCGCAATGGCATTTTCAACCATGTCCAGCGCTGCGCCAAATTGAGATTGTATCGCCTGTCGAAAAAGATTGTGCATGATTGCCTCCGTTCCTGTCAGCTTCCCGTGACTCGTCTTTCGACCTGATGCCCGACCTCCAGGATGTCAACGTCCGAAATAGACGGCCATCCCTTCGGCGAACCGGTTCGTACGGATGAGCGCGATCCGGCTCCGAGCCGGTGACCACCGCGCGAACAACGAGTCCTCGATGACAAGCGAGCGCTCGCGAGGCTCCGGAGTCGTCGAATAGATATCACCGTCGAATGTGTGCGTGCGGTTTGCCGGCGAGGTACGCCTCCATTCCACCCCATCCCTGGCCATGATCGTTCGAATCATGCCGGACCGCATCGGGATGAATCTTGTGATCGCCGAAGCAAAGCATCTCGAGTATCGCGGCAGGACGCAGGTGCCAACTCGCCCAGGTGAGTGGGGTGTCGCCGTTAACATCGCGAGTTTCCCGATCGGCCCCGTGATCGAGCAGCATCTGTATGGCTCGCGGGGTGCCGAATGCCGCTGCGCGATGCAGCGGGGTTTCGCCGCGCGTCCGGCTGTCACGCATGAAACTTCCGGTAGGCACGCCGGGGATAGTCGCCGCATTAGGGTCGGCGCCGGCCGACAGCAAGACCGACACAACATGATCGTAGATCGGCCTGTTGGCCTTGCAGAGGGAAGAGTGAAGGGGCGTCTCTCCAGTATCTGGGAGAGGATAGGTCGCGTCCGCGCCTTCTGCGATCAGAAACTGGGCGAGGCGCCAATGTCCGTGGAAAGCCGCTCCATTCAGGTCATAGTTCTCTCCAAGCGACTGCAGCGTCTCCCCATTCGATAGGAGATATCGAATAGCACTGACGTCTCCGTAGTACGCGCACCATTCAATAACTGATACGCCTCTGTCGTCGCGCTCCGTCGCCGCCAAGCCGGCGGCAATCAGATCGAAGACGAGATCGGTCCTGCCATCCCGAATCCGGGGCATCAAGTCGTCACGCATCTTTGAAGAACCGGATGGTGTGCTTGCTTGAGGAAGTCGCCGCGCCGGCGAGGCCGCGGCACGGATATCAGTCGATGGTACGCACTTCGATAATCCCACACCAGTCGATTCCTGCTAATCGCCAAGCCAGAGGGCAGCAGGACCTGGGTGCAGTGGTCGCATCAGCATTCAGGAAGAAAGACGGTCTGGATTCGCCACGCCTGATCTTCGCGCTCCGCTCAATGCTTACCCGATCGGACCGCGATGCACTCAACCTCCACGGCTGCACCGAGCGCGAGTCCGTCGGCTCCAAACGCACTCCGTGCCGGGTAGGGTGGATCAAAGAAGCTGCCATACACCTCGTTGAACGCCGCCCACTCGCCGATATCATCCAGCATGATCGTGCATTTGACCACGTCAGACAGCCGATATCCATGCTCGTCAAGCGTCAGTTTGATGTTCTCTAGCGTGCGCGCCGACTCGGGGCCAATTCCGCCGGGCACCAGATCAAGCGTACCCGGGATGATGCCGATCTGTCCAGACAGGTACAGAGTGTTGCCAACCCTGACCGCCTCGGAGAACGGAAGGTCAGCAGGCAGCACCTTCCCGGAGTTAAGATGCTCAACCTCATTCGACGAACGCTCCTGAGCAAACAGGCTCGACGGCAGCAGCAGTGCGCCGACGCAAGCTAATTGAAGAAAGCGGATCATGATGGTCGTTGTCTAGCTGTGTGTGACCCCGGCAAGTGATTCAAATCTGATTGGCCGCGATTCTCAGGGCAGCTCCGGCAGCTGACGAAACGACAAAGTGCCTGCGCTTGTCGCATCCCCTGTAATTGCCCGACGATGGTAGTCGGTTTGGCCAAGATGATACGCCAAATGGGTGGCCAGGTGGAGAAGGTATAACCCTGTAGTAAACCTGCGCCCGCCGATCTTTTCGGGGTATGCGGAATCCAGCAACGAGGTGTTGAGTTTTCGAAGCGTCTCACCGACCTCTTCCTGCGCCGCGAGAAGGCGAGCAAGAATCTCGTTTCGTGGGAGATCTCTCGCCGAGAACTCCTCCTCGCGGTCCCTCACGTAGCCTGTGTTGCCCAACCGGGCTCCGATGTAGTGCCGAAGATTGCCGGCAGCGTGCAAAGCCAAGGTTCCACCGGCGTTGGGGCAGCCCTCTACGACTTGCCACAACGCAGCATCGTCGGGGTACAGCTCGACCTGGCTTTTGAATCCGTCCAGGTCGCGCAACAGGACCGCGGTTACTTCTGACAACATGTCGAGTCTCCAGTTCTTAGTTAGATCCCCGGCTCAACGATCGGTACTGCGGCGGCCGGTGTCAAGCCGACAGGACCGCTTGGAATTGAAGGATGTGTTGTAGACAGATACACAGCGTGCCGGGGCGTTGATCTCACGCCGGTCATATTGTTGTCTAATCTTCGGCGTGTTTGATTCGAGCGTAGACGGCTCGTTGCCGAAGCTCCCACGGAGCGCCGTTCGACGGAGAGAGAAGGTGCTCGCGGATGAAAAGGCCGTCCGACAAGAGAATGTAGAGGTGTCGCGTTCGGATGACACGAGTACCAAGGTCCAGTTGCCAGGTGAAGGACAGGGTGTCGCCCGACATCGTACCCTCGTGCCGCATGAGTCCGCCATGCTGCGAATCCACAGTTACGCGGTCCAGCCGGGCTTCATCCGGTGCCGAGTATACCACAATACTTTCGTACGGAATGGTGTCGATGGCGGACGTAAACTTCTCGACCAACGCGCAGCCCAGGAGGTCGGCTTTGATCGAGGCCGAGCCTTGAGTTTCAAGGAAATTGCCCGGTGAGAGGCGATAACTCCAATCGACCTTCCAAAAGCCTTCCAGTTGAGCAAGGGGAGATGCCGAGACCGGCCGGCAAGCAGGCTGTGCGGATGCAAGCCAGCCGGGCGACAAAGCAAGTCCGATCACCAGAAAGAAGTGTCGGTAGCCCCATCTCCTAAGGCACGGCCATAAGGGGGCACTCCCTTGGGCGTCCGTTCTCGGGCACGCAGTCTTCGATGGATGGGGTTCTCTAATCATTTGACGGTGCCTCCTTCAAGAGCGCTGTCAGGTCGAGCGGTTGGGTGGTCATAGCCAGTCCGCCGCTGCCATCGCGGGGCCATTCAGGCTCCGGCCGATCGCGGTAGAGCTCTACACCGTTCCCGTCCGGATCACGCAGGTAAAGCGCCTCGCTTACGCCGTGGTCAGATGCCCCGTCAAGCGAAATTCCTTCCTGTTGAAGCCTGCGCAGCGCATCAGCCAGCGTCGAGCGATCCGGGTACCGAATGGCGATGTGGTACAGTCCCGTGGTGCCGCGCGGCGGTGGGGTGCCGCCTTTCGATTCCCACGTGTTGAGTCCGATGTGGTGGTGGTAGCCCCCCGCACTGACGAACGCGGCCGAACTACCCATCCTTTGCATCAACTCGAATCCCAAAACACCGCAATAGAAGCGGAGGGAGCGATCGAGGTCGGCCACCTTGAGGTGGACGTGACCGATTTCCACGCGTGGATCGATCTTGTTTATCAATGTCGGTCTCCTCGTGGCAAGATTGATCTTCAAAATGTCCACACGTACAACACGTAACAGATCAGTTCGGCTGCGCGCTTGTTACTTCGTCTCGCACATTCTTCAAGACCTGCCGATTGGACTGCGGTGCCGTATCGAGGAGCTTCCGGTAGTAGTGCAACGCCTTGCCCTCATCACCGGCGGCTTTCGCTGCGCGCGCGGCGCCAAGCAAGCTGTTGAATCGACCGGGCCACTGCACCAGCGAACCTTCGTAAGCCTCAAGCGCCTGCGACGGCTGGTTCAACGCCATGAGTATGTCGCCAAGCGACTCGGGAGCGGGATAGATGGATCCCGGCGTGACCGGATGCTTCTGCGTTGAGACCTCAAGCGCTGCGGCGGCACGCGCGATGTGTTCGGTTTCACTGTCTCCCCGAGCATGCGCCAACCATGCCTCCAATATGAGCCGATCGACTTCTATGTAGTCCCTGAAGGCCTGTTCGCCGGCCCGTTCGGCACTGTCACGAAGCTCGATGAGACGAACCTTGGATTTCTCAGCATCCTCGACGTTGCCTGTCCGAACCGCACCCATTCCTCGTGCAAACCAACTGATCGCCTCCGGCCACCAAAATCCGTCCCACTTAACGCTTTCGGGCGTCCGGGGAGCTATGGATGCCGCCGCCGCCCAGTCGCGTCTCTCGACGGCGTACCGTGCCGGAATCGAACCGAGATGAAACGCACTGATGAACGTAGGCTGGAAGGGATCTGCCTTTGAGCCGATCTCGTCGATTGCAGCCTTTGCTTTATCGTCCTCGCCGCGCTGCAAATAGGCGTGAACGAGGTAGTCGATAGCATGGGGGTAATGGTGTGATATCGCATCTCCAGCGGGGAGCTTGAGGGCTGCATCAGCCGAGCGCCGGTTCCACTCGATCACATCGTTCCACGCGCCAAGTCTCACAAAGATGTGCGTCGGCATGTGCAAAGCGTGCGGGACCTCAGGTGCTATGGCGCTGTAGCTCCTCACGACATCGAGAGATTCGCCCGCCCGGGCATCAACGTCGTTTGCATGAATCGTATAGTGGATTGCGCCCGGGTGGGTCGGCTCGCGTTCGTGTATGGAAAGCAGCACCTCTGCCGCTCTGGCGTTGTGGGCCATGCGGTCTTCGGCAACCTGACCAACAGCTAGTTGGGAAAGCGCATACAACGCCGCGGTTTCGATATCATCGGCATGGGCTTCGTAAGCTGCGCTCATGGCATCGCTCCAGCGCTGAATGCGCGTCCACCAGTCGGCCGACTCCGGCTCGCGGAAGAACGCTTCCGCGGCCGCTACAAGCCGATCCTCTCTGTCTGTCGCTATACCAATCGCGCGCGCAGTTTGCAGCTCCTCCTTACCCTGCTTCAATTGGTCCACCCCGGGCCGGGATGGCCAAAGGGGCTGGAACCTGGTCATCGCCACACCCCAATACGCCATGGCGCACGCAGGATCCGCCTCACTGATCTGTTCGAATGCCTCGCGAGATTCGACGTATTGCATATGATGCATCAAGGCCAGGGCACGGTCAAAGTCGTCCACCACGTTGTCGTCACAGGAGACTTCGAAATGAACCGTCCCCATCTCTTTCGTGGCGTGATCGTGACCGTGCTGCGCGATCGCCGATACCAGAAAGCACGGAGATAGTGACGCCGCAATGAGCAGGCTGAAAGCACGCGAAACGTTGCTGAAAGCTGAAGGTCGTCTCGCTTGTTCAAGACGAACGACCACGATTTCCCGACTACGCATTTTATTTCCTTGCCTAAATGTTTGGTGGTGTATGACTGCAAAGACGGGGCTCGTTCTTGTCATTGAGTCGACAATCACCCAGAGTTACCGACCGACTAGCATGAAATCTACGCGCTCAACAGCCAGCCGACGTATAGGATAAAGCCTACAAGGAGAAACGCCCCCTCCAGCCTCTCAAGCCGCAGGCGCGTCCAAAGGAAGATCATCAACACGATAGCAAGGACTACCATCACGCCCAAATCGACGTCCGTAATTCCGGCCGCTCTAAGCGGTCGAATCGTGGCTGTAGTTCCAAGAATTCCGAGAACGTTAAAGATGTTACTTCCGACAACATTGCCGACCGCTATGTCTCCATGACCTCTTGCGGCAGCGATGACAGAGGTAGCCAGTTCCGGGAGGCTCGTGCCCACCGCCACTACCGTGAGACCGACCACCGCCTCGGACACGCCGAGAGCCGTCGCAATTGAGACCGATGACTTCACTAACAAATGCCCTCCTGCAACGAGGAGCCCGAGGCCAACGAGCACCAGACCAGTGCTCCTGGCAGTGCTTCGCCCGGATGGTCGCGCCTCCGCTGAAAACTCCTCCCGCACTTCGTCGGACTCTCTCCTTGCCTGGACGAACGTGAAAACGCAATAGCAAATGAGCCCGGCGACCAGTAATCCGCTCTCGAATCGGCTGACCAACCGGTCACTCAGCATGAGTACCAGCAGGACTGATGCCCCTATCATGATCGGTGCGTCGAGCCGTATGATCCGCGCCTGCACGGTTAGCGGTTTGATCAGGGCTGCGAGGCCGAGAATAAGTGTCGCGTTGGCGATGTTCGATCCAATGACGTTTCCGGCGGAGATGTCACCCACCCCGCTCAGTGCGGCGTCGACGGACACCACGAGCTCCGGCATGCTGGTGCCGAACGCAACGACCGTCAGGCCAATGGCCAAAGAGGAGATACCCATCCTCGCCGCCAGGCTGGAAGCTCCACCGATAAGCCACTCGCCTCCAAAGTATAGTAGTGCGAGCGCCACCATGGCTGTCGCTACGTCGACCGGCATGTCGTTCAATCCGCTCTTGGACAAGGGGTGGTTCGGTACGTTCGCGCCGACAGGATACAAATCGCCGTTCAGGCCGCCGTGCGGACGGCAACGGATACCGCCATTGCGACGTTTGCCGCCGCATGTACAAGCCAGGGACCGAGGATCGACCCTGACTTAATACGGAGCCAGCCAAGAACCAGCGCTCCCACGAAGACAATCGGAAGGATCGGCCACATTTCCGGGGACACCGCCAGGATGAGCAGGTGCGGCAAGAGGAAGATCGCAGCCTGAGTCACGTTAGCCCACGCGATCGGGAGGCGCCGGGCAAGTGCACCCCCGATGATCCCGCGAAACAGGAGTTCCTCCGCGAAACCGGTCTTGACGACACCGTAGACTAGTGCCATGATCAGAGTCGTGCCACTAAATCCCAATCCGTCAAAGATCTGAAAGGCCGAACCCTCGCGAACCGAAAGCTCCGCCGCCGGGGGTCGAATTACAATCGCCAATACGGTGATCAGCCCGAAGATCAGGCCGTAACCAACGTAGCGCGTATCGCCCACTTTGAGGCCGACGGCCCTGACGACTTCACGCAGACCGACGTGGTCCCTTCTCCGTCGAATCAGCAGGTAGATCGCGAACGGAATGACCGCAAGCAATACCACATTGACCAAGGCGGAGGCGAATACATCAGCAATCATGAACGTTCGGGTTTGTGATGTTGCGTGTGAATAACCGTGACATCAAGAACCAGCGTCCGCAAGGCGATCGCCCTCCGTATCGCAACTCGACTCCTTAACCGCCACGAAAAGCTCGCCCACAGTCAGATCATGGATGACGGGCGGACGGCGACCTGTGATCCATCTATATAAGCTGCCAACGAATGGGATCTCCAGCCCTTCCGGGCCGAAAAGGAACTCGTTTTCACCCAGACCAAACACGCGCCGAAGGCTCCCGTCTGTCAGC
>JAHHLP010000009.1 GCA_018679295.1 Rhodothermia bacterium | reverse complement strand
CCTTGCGCCCGTGCGGCGCTTTCACCTGTACCGACCATAGGTTTTGGCAACTTCTACCAGTCTGAACAGGTTTTCGTCCGGAGTATCCCTTCCGCATTGGTCGCCGGTTGACAGGACGAATCCGCCTCCTTCGGCGCACTCATCAATGAGGCGCTTTGCTTTCTCCTCCACTTCTGCCGGCGATGCGTTGAGCATGAAATCAAACGTGTTCAGATTCCCTTTTAGGCAGAGTCTGTCTCCGTACCTGCGTTTGATCTCCCCAATGTCAATATTGCCGCCGGGAGGCTCTTCAAGAGGCTCCATGACCTCGACCTCAGTCTCTTCCGCAACCATCTCAACAATCTTGTCGGACTTTCCGCACACGTGCAGGTGTGAGTATACACCGGCCTCCTTGCAGATCTTCGCAGCCTCCTTAACAAACGGAAGATCATATCGCCGGAAGTTGTCCGGGCTACTCACACTCAAACTTGACGCCGAACCACCAAGCATGATCTCGTCAGGCTTCGGAGATGCATGGACAGCAGCCGCGAGTCGCGCAAGCGCATAACGCGTATAGTACGCCATGATGTCGGCCATGTAGGCCTCCTCATCAACGTAGTCGAAGAAAATAGAATTGTATCCACCGTGGCGTTGGAAGAACCACCAGTCCTGCGGTATGCCGATGGACACGGAGTAAACGCCCAGTTCACCGATGCGATCGCGATCCTTGAATTCTGATTCCCACCTCCAGTCTTCATTCTCTCCCATCATGGACCGCAGACGGGGCCAGTCTCGCTTGAGGTCCTTTATCGGCTTAGACTCCTCCCACGGCGGCTCGTCTACGAAGTAGATAATCTCCTGGGTTAACTCGCCATACGGAGTATCGGCCACTTGATACTTCACTTGCCCGCCGCCAGGCCGAGGTGCTGTTCGTTCCCGCCACTGAGGACGGTCCTCGGGGATGATCTCCGGAAGAGAACCGTAGATGTACCAACCGTCCATCCCGAAGTAACGAACGGCGTCCACGTATGCCTCCGCGACACTGGCGGAAGCATATCCGTCGTGCGGACGCCCGTCCAGAAACATCTCGTCAAATGGACGCCCGGCAAGCCGCACGGGGACCATGGCTGAGAGATCGGGAGAAACCGGTACGTGGTCCGCTTCCCTTCGCGCAAAGGCGGTTCGCATTCTCTGGCGGCCGGTCAGATCAGCCGCGGCTTTGTCCGTGGGTTTCGATTTCGTCGTTTGCATCCTCGGGTACTCCGATTCACTCTTATTGCATTTCTGTGGATGGCCTTTGATCCGTCGCTGCAGCGCGCGCGTTCGCACCGGACACGTCTCTGGTTCGCGCGTCCGAATCGACACCCTGATTCCGGACCAGTTCGAAAAACAGTCTGTCCGTGAACACATCCGCGAAGTCGGGATGCGTAGTCAACTCCACGTATTCGGCTCGTTCTGCTATCAATTGAGCTTTTCGTCGTTCTGACGCCGAGCAGAGCATACGAATGGCACCCGTTCCAGCCGCGTTGCCAATCTGTTCGATGCGGTCTTCGGACAGGCGCGGAAACATACCCACCGTCATCGCGCTCTTCGCATCGAGGTAAGTCCCGAAGGCACCCGCCACCACCAGCGTGTCAATCTCCGAACTTTTGATCCCGGCCGTGCTGCACAGAATCTCGATTCCCGCTCGGACAGCTCCCTTCGCCAGTTGGATCTCAACCACATCCTTACTCGTGACGACGATGTCGCGTCCGTGACCAGCAGCCTCAGCCGGCACCAGCAAGAACTCCAACTCCCCGTCACGACTGCGAACCCGCGGATGGGTCGCGTAGAACCGACCTCTCCGGTCGATGATGCCGGCCTCGAGCATTGACGCGACCACATCAAGAATCCCTGAGCCGCAAATGCCTACTGGACGATCGGAGTCGACTGTCTGAACATGCAAGGCACCACCAGAGAGTCGGACGTGTTCGATCGCGCCTGGCAATGCTCGCATACCGTCTTGAATGTGTGCACCTTCGAACGCGGGTCCCGATGCGCACGAACAGGATATCAGTCGGTCGGCGATTTTCAGACTTATTTCTGTGTTCGTCCCGATATCGAGAACAACGACCCGTCCTTCGCGGCTAAGTATGTCCCCCGCGAGAAGCGCCGACACGTGGTCGGATCCTACGTATCCCGCAATGTTGGGCGGCAGGTAGACGGTTGTCCCGGGGCTCAGGTCAAGACCCAGGTCGCGGGCGGGCTCCGAAAGACTCGAGCAGGTCACCGGGACGTATGGAGCTTCTCCGAGCTGGCGCACCGAAAGGCCAGCGAAGAAATGGTGCATGGCAGTGTTTCCGACCACCACGGCGTCAACGACACGAGTCGCAGCGTTGCCGGAGCCCGTAGTCAGTTGCCGCGCCAGCTCGTTCAGCGCTTCTGCTAACCGCGAGCGCAATTGCGTTTCCAGCCGGCGCTCGCGATTGGCACAGGCTATCCGGCTGACCACATCCTCGCCGAAAGCAATCTGAGGGTTCACAACACCGGCACGAGAAACCGTTTGAAGGGTGTCGAGGTCGACAAGGTAGCCGGCAATTTTTGTAGTGCCGATATCGAACGCCAAACCGAGCATCGGCACATCGGTGGGAAGAACGGTCACGATTTCTTCAGCGCCCCTTTCTCCACGAACGATCACGCGCCCCTTCCAAGACATCTCCCGCATGCGATCACAAACATGCTGAACGACATGAACGGACGATGCCCTCGGCATGACTTGCTCTTGAAAGAGTGCTGCCTCGACGCGCTCCCAGTCGGGTCGGAGGTCGTAAAGACCGGGAGGTTCCACCTCGACCTGGTATGCTGTGACGGAAGGTTCGGATGAATCCGAGGTGGTCGCGCCCTCCAACTGCAGCCGTTGAGCCGTTGCAAGCGATGTTGACGGAATGTCGAGCTTAACGTCGCTGAGCGCACGTGCCCGACAAGCGAGCCGCCACCCGTCGGAGAGCTCCTCCGCTGTGAACTCGACCTCTTCCTCCGGTTCGGTCGGCGCTAGCGAGCCCTCCATGCACCGGACACGGCACGAGCCGCATATTCCGATGCCACCACACACGGCAACCAATTGAACGCCAACCTCCTGCGCAGCTGACAAGAGAGTGCTGCCGGCGCCAGTTACGGCTCGTCTTCCAACCGGCTCAAACTCGATTTCGAACTTCCTGTTTTGCGACGCTGTCTCACTCTCACTCATAGTAGCTCCGGTAGCTGCATCGCATCCGTATGCTGCAATTATCGCATCCCGTGCCGTTGCCGGCCATCAGGCCTTGGCCCAGTCCAATCAAGAACGAAACCGACATACGCGGCTGCATGTAGCCGCTTTCCGTCAGCACGACAGCATCACCACATCCGTCGAGCTGCCGAAAAACCTGCTCCTGGCCAGACTCGAGGGTCCAACCAATCATGCCCGGACTTAGCCGGTCAGAGACATTTAGACCTTCAGCTGTCGCGCAATCGGTTATCAATTCGGCGACGTGGTCTGCCAAACTGCCGACAGCGAGAATTCCGTATTGTTCGAGCGCAAGTGCAAACGCCGGGTCGGAGTAAGCAGCTTCCGAAACCCTGGCCTCCAGGGTACCACCAATTGAACAGACGGCGACAACAACGTCCTCCGCGCGAGCTAGGTGCGTCGCGACAAACCTGCCCCGCAGGCTGCTTCGATCCTTGAACCAGATCTTTTCATGCCGGCGCTCTTGAATTCGGAGTCTTCGACTGAGTACACCAGCTGTTACCAAATCGACCCCGGCCTCTGCTGCCCAATCGGCCGCGGATGACGCCCTTGGACTGCGGCGGCGCAACTCTACGGGATCGGCACCCTGCAGCTTGAGAATGTCATCACCATGAATACGGGGACGCCAATTTATAGCGTGCATCTTCAAGCACATCACTCAAGCCACCAGGGACTTCGCGAGCCTTACTGCCTTGCTGGCATCCGCGGCATAACCGTCGGCACCGATTTCGTCCGCGTACCGCTGCGTTAGCGGCGCCCCTCCAACCATGATCTTTACCCCGTTGCGAACGCCGGCAGCGCGAAGCGCTTCAACGGTTAGCTTCATTCCCGGCATCGTCGTCGTAAGGAGCGCAGACATCGCGAGCAAGTCGGGCGATGACTCTCGCACCGCCTCCACGAACTTCTCCGGAGGGACGTCAGTACCCAGATCGATTATCTCGAACCCTGCCCCCTCGAGCATCATCGACACCAGGTTCTTACCGATATCATGAAGGTCGCCCTTGACGGTGCCGGCAATCACGGTGCCTACCTTTTTGACTTTGGCGGCAACCAGATGCGGTTGAAGGACAGCGAGTCCGGCCTGCATGGCTCTCGCTGCGATGAGCATCTCCGGGACGTAGAATTCGGCCCGCTCGAATCGCGCGCCCACTTCGGCCATCGCCGCAATAAGCCCTTCGTTGAGGATCACACCGGGCTCTTCGCCCGTCTCGAGCGCCTGCGCCACCGTGGTCAGCACCGTTTCGCGATCACCATCCACTGTCGCGTCGAATAGCTCCTTCAGCAATGTTGTCATTCTCCTCTCGGACTAAATCCAAATGATCCGTCTTCCGCCAAATGGCCAAAGCCTCATTGGTTGCACAAACGTTTGCGCAATACGTATACTACTCACGCGTCCAGGTAACTGTCAATAGGGAACCGCATTCGTGCCGTCGGAACCGAACACACCGCAAGTGCGACAGCTGCGGCGACCCTCACCTACAAGGACGACATCCAACGTTGACGTTCAACACCGGAGAAGCCCGATGAGAGCCATCATACTCGCCTTGAATGTCTTGTGGTGTATACCCCTGCACGGGGCACAGGGTCAGGATTCTACGTACCGCTACCTTTTCATCGGAGCTCACCCGGACGACGCCGACCTGAAGGCCGGTGGTACTGCCGCCCTGCTCGCACAAAACGGACATGCCGTCAAGTTCCTGTCCGTTACAAACGGCGATGCGGGTCACTTCGAGCAATCCGGCGGTGTGTTGGCACGGCGCCGCCGGGCAGAGGCTGAAGAAGCGGGCAAACGCTTGGGTATTGCTTACGAAGTGCTGGACTTTCACGACGGCGAACTATTGCCGACACTGGAAGCACGACACGCGATCATCCGAGCGATCCGCGAATGGAAAGCTGACGTTGTCGCTAGTCACCGGCCCAATGACTACCACCCCGATCATAGGTACACGGGCGTACTGGTCCAGGACGCCGCGATACTCGTTCAGGTACCCAACATCGTCACCTCACATCCCGCTCTACAAAACAATCCGGTGTTCCTATACTTCGAGGACGGATTTCAAAAGCCCAATCCGTTCACCGCTGACATAGCCATCGACGTGTCAGCAGTCTACGATCTAAAAATGCTGGCGCTCGACGCCCATGTTTCGCAGTTCCACGAATTCCTGCCGCGAATGAACGACGACATGGGTATGGCTCCACAGGATGACAAACCACGTATAGAGTGGCTGAAGTTGCACTGGACATATCCGGTTAGCGAAACCGTTCGAGAAAGCCTCGCTAAATGGTACGGCGCGGACATCGCCTCAAACGCTCACTACACGGAAGCGTTTGAGATCGCGGAGTATGGCCATCAACCTGGCAACGACGAGATTCGCAAGTTATTTCCGATGCTGCCTTGATGGACGCGGCGAAGTTCACCAGACGAGTAAGCCCCACCTAATCGATACTAAAGCCCGATGAAGCTGCGAATCACATCGAATCACAACCGAACACGCACGCCTCCAACAGTCCGGTGGAGATCACACGTGACCTTGTTCTGCGGACTGGCCTTTGCAGCCACTCTCTCTTACGGTTGTAGGCCGGGTGAGGACTCGGCAAAGAGCGGCGACAGGATGCAGGTTGCCGTCATCCCAAAAGGTACAACGCACTCCTTCTGGAAGAGCATCCACGCCGGAGCTGCAAAGGCTGCAAGCGAAGAAGATATTGACATCATATGGCAAGGGCCCCACAAGGAAGACGACCGCCAGGTTCAGATTAACGTCGTGCAGAATTTCGTAAGCAGAGGCGTTGACGGAATAGTGCTTGCGCCCCTCGACGCGCGGAGCCTCGTGCGCCCGGTCGAGGCTGCCGTAGCACGCGGCATTCCGGTTATTATCATCGACTCCGGACTGGAATCAACAGTGCATGCCAGCTACATCGCGACTGACAACTACTACGGTGGTCAACTGGCAACTCGGCGCTTGGCAGAGATAATGGAAGGACGCGGAAGGGTGGTCATGCTTCGATTCCAGGAAGGCTCTGCCAGCACCACGGATCGTGAGGCGGGTTTTATCGACGAGATCAACACCAACTACCCGGAAATCGAGATCGTATCGGACAACCAGTACGCAGGGGCGACGCTCGAAAAAGCGCTTCAGGCATCCCAAAACTTGCTCAATCGGTTTGACGCGATCGACGGCATTTTTACGCCAAACGAAACCTCTACCCAAGGCATGCTCCGGGCCCTCCAAACGGCCGGGCGTTCGCGAACCGTTAAGCTGGTCGGATTTGATCAGAACGAAACGCTTGTCGGAGGTCTTCGCTCGGGCGAGATTCAGGGACTTGTGGTTCAGGACCCGTTTGATATGGGATATCGTGGCGTCAAGACAGCCGTGGCCGTATCAAAGGGCCTTCCGTTCGATACGCTTTTTCACTCCAGGGTGATGATGATAACTCCCGCTAACATGGCATCCGCCGAAGCGCAGGAATTGCTCAATCCCGATCTTGCAACCTGGCTGAGCGAATAGCCCGGCGAAGATTCGCGCAGCAGCCGGCCTGAACAGACCGAACGTCGACCCTGATAATTCGAAGCCGAATGTCGTCCGAACTGCTGCGTCTGGAGAATGTCCACAAGGCCTTCGGGCCTGTGCAGGCGCTTCGAGGCGTCGATCTATCGGTAGCCGCAGGAGAAGTTCATGCGGTCATAGGTGAGAACGGTGCCGGCAAGAGCACGCTCATGAAAATCCTGAGCGGGGTATACCCACCGGACGAAGGCCAGATGTTCTTGAACAGCATTCCGCATCGGCCCGCGTCACCGCTCGACGCGAGGGCCGCCGGCATCAGCATGATCTATCAGGAGCTCGTCCTGGCTCCCCACCTGACTGTAGAGGAAAACATCACTCTTGGAATCGAGCGATCGAAGGCAGGATGGATCACGTCCCGAACCCCGCAGGTGAAGCGTGTCCTCCAAACACTTGGCCAGCTCGACCTCGACCCGCAAACACCGGTTCATGACCTTAGCATCGGAAAGAAACAGCTCGTGGAAATTGCGCGGGCTCTCGTTGCGGACGCTTGTGTTGTCGTGATGGACGAGCCAACGAGCTCACTTTCGGCCGAAGACGCCCGAGCGCTTTTCAGGGTTATCCGTCGGCTGGCCGCCGACGGAGTGGCGGTGATTTACATCAGCCACTTCCTTGAGGAGGTGCAGGAAGTGTGCGACGCTTATACCGTCATTCGCGACGGTGAAACCGTTGCCACCGGGCGCGTTTCCGAGACAAGCGTGACCAACCTTGTCGAGGCGATGGTGGGCCGCCCCGTGGAGGAACTATATCCTCATACGTTCCGCCAACCAGGACAAACAGTGCTGAGAGTACGAGGCTTGCGGGCTCATGGTGGGCTCCCGGAAGATGCTAGTTTCGACGTTCGCCGAGGGGAAAGGCTGGGTATCTTCGGCCTGGTCGGCGCCGGCCGATCCGAAACCGTGAGAGCCCTATTCGGCCTTCAAAAAACTGAGCGCGGCAAAATCGAGGTGCAGGGCCATAGCGGACTAGACGTGCGGTGGATCTCGCCACCGAAGGCGCTTTCGCTCGGTCTCGATCTACTGAGTGAGAACCGAAAGGAGGAAGGCCTGGCCCTGAACATGTCTCTCCTCTCAAACATGACCTTGTCGAGCCTGCGCCGCTATGTTCGCAGAGGATTTCTTCGGCTGAACGACGAGGCGGAGGACGGGCGTCGCTGGATAGACAATCTCAGAATCAAGTGTCACGACGTCGCACAACCTGCATCAACATTGTCCGGTGGAAACCAGCAAAAGATTTGCCTTGCGAGACTGCTCCACAGGGATGGCGACATCCTTTTTCTAGACGAACCAACGCGCGGTCTCGACATCGGCAGCAAATCCGAGGTCTACCAACTCATTGACCGGCTCGCCATGGAGGACAA
>JAHHLP010000500.1 GCA_018679295.1 Rhodothermia bacterium | reverse complement strand
CGATCCGGCCGCGGCCGATCAGGCGGCGGACACAAGAACCGGCGCTAGTGAGCAATAATCGCCGACGGTAAGGTCAGGGCAACCTCGTCCGGGCCGAACACGGTCCGATCATCCGGTCCACCCAGATCTGACCGCACCGCAGCCTGACGAAAGAGGTTGTCATCACGCGGCCTGCGCCAAAGGAACCAACCGGAAGCCTCTTCGATTTCAGGCTTCAACCAAGGAGAAGACTAGACCATGGAAACCACGTTTGGCTCACCCATAGCCGTATCGCGTCAAAGCGCAGAAGTCCGGGCCACATTCATAACGCGCACCTACGCCCACCTGCTGGCGGCTATGATAGGTTTTGCACTTATTGAAGTCGTTCTCTTCCAGACCGGGATCGCGACAGTTATTGCACGCGCGTTTCTCAGCGTCAACTGGCTTTGGATTCTGGGCGGCTTCATGATTGTTGGCTGGTTAGCAAGCCGAACCGCGCACAACACGGTTTCTCGACCGGCCCAGTATGCTGCCCTTGCCGGATTTGTGGCTGCAGAGGCACTCATCTTCGTACCTCTGTTGTTCATCGCTCAAGCCGTGGCCCCCGGAGTAATCCGTAGCGCGGCACTGGTCACACTCATCGGATTTACCGGATTGACAGCGATTGCGGTAATGACCCGCAAGGACTTTTCTTTCCTCGGCGGGATACTGCGATGGGGATTCGTCGTGGCGTTGGTATTGATCGTCGCCGGAGTCCTGTTTGGCTTTGAGTTGGGCACGTTCTTCTCCGTGGCCATGATTGCTTTGGCCGGCGGCGCGATTCTCTACGACACGTCAAACATCCTCCATCACTATCCGGAGGATCGTTACGTTGGCGCTGCTCTCGAGCTCTTTGCGTCTGTGGCTCTGATGTTCTGGTACGTGCTCAGACTCTTCATTTCGAGAGACTGACGCGCACGGGCTCGCCGATTCTCAACCTCGCTGAGCGGGCTGAGCTTCGCGCCATAGAAGCCCGCCTATGCAGTTGAGGTTTGGCTACGGGGGCTCCTCGTCGGATAGAATCCCTAGATCCCGTGGGCTAGCATCTACTCGGTCCCGTCGGCTGGCATCTACTCGATGTCGATCTCGTGCGGCGAGTGCACGAACAGGACATCTGTAAGAGAAGGGTGGTTGTTGAAAACCTCTTCTCCTCTCTCTCGAAGACCCTCGAGATCGAAGCCGACCACTGCGAGGTCAGCCTCGGCCGACAGCCTTGCGACCAGCTTGCGAAACGCAGCCTGATTGTCTACCGAAAGAAACCGGATGTTCTTCTCGGAGATAGGTAGACGATGTTCGGCGGCCAGCTTCCGGAACACCTCCCGCTGCTCAGCTACCTGCGATGCCGGCAACGCCGCAAAGACGCGAATCTCGGCGTTGGCCCAATCGGAATGACCCAACACGATGTAGCTCAGGAGGATCATCAGGTTCGCGTTCTCTGTGTCGTTCCACGTGAGCCAGATGTGGATGCTCCGGCGCTCGCCAAAGTGTAGATCTCCGTGGCGGAGAACGAGGATCGTCTTGTTGGTGCTCGAGGCGAACAAACAGCTGTCGGTGACTTCCTGGACGATTTCCGGACCGTCGTGGCGCGAGAATTCGAACATGATCGTGTTGTTGTGCAGCCCGGAGACGCCCGGCACCTGAAGACTCTGGGCAAGAGCCGACGTCATTGACGGGCTGACGATCGTGTCCATGAACACACTGCTTCGTTGCTTCCGCGCCAGCCTGGCAAGTCGCGACTGCATCTGCCGGCTTTCGAGACTCGATTCCTCCGTCAAATGTCCCTTGATGAAGTGCAGATAGGTACCGAAGCCGTATCGATGGCAGAGCCACTTCATGAAAGTGAGTGGCGACCGGCGATCAAAGGTTCGTTCGTCGACCATGATGACGGATGGACGCCATTCCGCGCCGGTCAGCTGGCGCTTTCTTCTTTGCAGTCGTATCTGGAGGTAGCGCGTCGCTTGCGTCATCACGCCCTCGAACATGGACGCGAGATCATCCTCGCCACGGCCTCGTGAGATGAACCAGTAGAGCGCTGTCATCAGGGCCAAAGCGCCCACTGCGTACACGGGATCCATCTGGAACATCATCAGCAGGCAGATGACCGCCCCAAACAAGCTGACGTACCATCGCGATCGGAAACTCGGGCGATAACTGGGTCGGGCCGCGAAATGCTCCAGGAAGCTGATGGCACATAGCGACCCGTACGTCACCATGAAGAACATCGATATCAGCCGCGCGACAAAGTCGACATTCCCGAGCGCGACAATTATGAGCGCCAACGCTCCAGTCACAAGCGTACTGTTGCGCGGTTCGTTTACCTCGCCGACACCCGCCGCCAGCCAACGGCTCGCATTTCCGACGCGTATCGCCCCATCCTCACCGAGCGCCTGCAGCGTTCTCGGTGCCACGAGAACCGACCCTATCGCCGAGCTGAGTGTTGCACAAGCAAGACCGATTGGGATGATAGGCCCCCAAAGTGCAATCTGTGACATCACCAACTGATCGCCGTCGAGGAGCTCCGGCGGAGCCGAGAAGGCGAGCTTCGCTACGATGAAGAGATACATCACCATTCCCGCAAGCGTCGCGCCGAGGGTCCCCCGAGGGATAGAAGTCCTGGGGTTCGCCAAATCGCCAGACAGTCCGACGCCGGCTGTCATCCCGGTGAACGCCGGGAAGCAGATGGCGAAAACGAAGAAAAACGCATCCGGGTCGCTAACGGTGGACGTCAGCCCCACCGTGTCCGGGCTGAAGCCCTCGACCGGCTGCCCCAGGAAGAACAGAAGGAGGGAAGCAGCCAACGTCGCGGCAACAACATAGAGCGCCTTGACTCCCACATCGGCCCCGCGAAAAAAAACAAGCGCCAGCAGCCCCAGGGTCCCCGGAAGCGAGACGATCCTCGGATCAAAGCCGAAACCGAACAGGCTCTCGAAAGCCGGGCTCAAGGGTCTAAAGGCCTCCGCGAATGCGATCATGTAGAACGCTACCGAGATCGCCTGCGACGAGTAGAGCGAGATACCAATCACTCCGCCGATCATTCTTCCGAAGGAACGCGAGATGATGAAGTATTCGCCGCCACCTTCCACCTTGCGGTTGGTGGCGATCTCGGCAAGTGCAAGAGCCGTCGGAATCGTCACCATGTGTCCGAGAACAATGATCCCGAGCGCACCAAGCAGCCCGACGTTACCGACCGCATAACCGAAACGCAGAAACATGATCGCACCGAGAATGGTGCTGATCCCGGTGAGGAACACCGGTAGCGTTCCGAACCCGTGGCCTCGGCTGGTCTTGGCGTCTGCCTGCTGATTCATTAGAATCCCGCTACATCACTTTTCTTCGCATCGAAAGTACATATTCCCCGGCTCATCACGAACTCTTTCGATGTCCGGCGGTCAACTGTCGAAGTGCGTTCATAAATTCACGGCATGTGGATCCAGTCACGTGGGCACGGCAAGATCGCGCCTCAAGATCCAACCTGGAAGAACTCTGTCACCTAACCAGAATCTATGCGACGCATACTTGTTACCGGTGCAGCAGGACAGATAGGGTCAGAGCTTACGCTCGCGCTTCGTGATCGGTACGGCGAAAGCAACGTGCTCGCAACGGACATCAACCCCAAACCGGATCCCGACCTCCTGGAGTCAGGACCGTATGAGGTAGTGAGCATCCTGGATCCGGACTCGCTGGCTCACGTGTCGTATCGGTATAACATCGACGTCATCTATCATCTCGCGGCCATCCTCTCGGCTACGGCCGAAGGCAATCCCGACTTCGCGTGGAACGTCAATATCAACGGCCTCAAGAACGTGCTCGATATCGCTCGTCAGAAGAGCATGGATCGCGTTCTGGTACCAAGCTCGATCGCGGTGTTCGGACCGTCGACCCCTAAGCACAACGCGCCGCAGGACACCGTGCTACGGCCCGGCACCATGTACGGCGTTACGAAGGCCGCCGGGGAGCTGCTTTGTGACTACTACTGGAAGAAGTATGGCCTCGATGTCCGTGGCATTCGGTATCCGGGCCTGATTTCGTGGAAGACCGAGCCGGGTGGCGGGACGACCGACTACGCCGTGGCCATCTACTACGCTGCCGTTAGGGGTGAGACGTTCAAATGCTTCGTCAGCCCAGACACGACGCTGCCGATGATGTACATGCCCGACGCCATCGATGCGATGCTTCAGCTGGCTGACGCAAAGCCTGACGGTCTCCGGTACAGAAACGCGTACAATGTCGCCGCCTTCAGCTTCTCGGCAAAGGAACTCGAGGAGTCAATCCGAAAAGAGATCCCGGGCCTGGAAGTGGTTTACGAACCGGACTATCACCAGGAGATCGCGGACAGCTGGCCGGCCACGATCGACGACACCGCGGCACGGGAAGACTGGCAGTGGAAGCCTGAGTACGATATCGATGCCATGTCGCGGGACATGATATCGAACCTGCGGATCAAACTGGGCCTCTAGCGCCGCCGAAACAGAACGAGAACGAAACGACAGATCCATGTACGGCACCATCAAACAAGACCTGAAGCAGGAGCTGTCCGAAATAAGAGAGGCGGGCCTCTTCAAGGAAGAGCGATTCATCCATAGCCCTCAGGGGGCCGACATATCGGTAGAGTATCCCGAAGGTTCGTCTACAGAGAACGTCATCAACTTCTGCGCAAACAATTACCTCGGCCTTTCCAGCCACCCCGAAGTACTCGAGGCGGCCCACGAAGGTCTTCGGACGCGCGGATTCGGAATGTCCTCGGTTCGCTTCATATGCGGAACGCAGGACATACACCGTGAGCTGGAGGAACAGCTGTCGGATTTCCTGAAGACCGACGATACGATCCTGTATTCGTCATGCTTCGACGCCAACGGCGGGCTGTTCGAGGTCTTCATGAAGGCCGAGGACGCCATACTCACAGATCAACTGAACCACGCCTCGATCATCGACGGCATCCGCCTGAGTAAAGCAAAGCGCTACATCTACAAGCACGACGACATGGACGATCTGGAGCAGAAGCTCCAGGATGCTGCAGACGCGCGATATCGGATGATCATGACGGACGGCGCTTTTTCGATGGATGGCACCATTGCCCGCCTCGACAAGATCTGCGACCTCGCGGACAAGTATGACGCGCTCGTGGTTATGGACGACTGTCACTGCACGGGATTCCTTGGAGACGACGGGCGCGGCTCCCACGAATATCGCGGCGTACTCGGCCGGGTCGACCTGATCACCAGCACCCTCGGCAAGGCGATGGGGGGCGCGTCCGGCGGTTTCACGTCGGGCCGCAAGGAGATGATCGCCATGTTGCGTCAACGCTCCCGACCGTACCTCTTCTCCAACAGCGTCTCGCCGGTTATCGTCGCTGCATCATTGAAAGTTCTGGACCTCATTACGCAGAGCTCCGACCTTCGCGACAAGCTGCATTCAAATACCCGCTATTTCCGCGAGGAGATCACGCGCATCGGATATGAGATCAAGGACGGTGTGCACCCGATTGTCCCGATCATGCTCTACAACGCCAAGCTCTCGCAAGACATGGCGCGCGACCTGTATGAGAAGGGGATCTACGTAATTGGGTTCTTCTACCCGGTGGTACCGAAGGGACAGGCACGCATCCGCGTACAGCTCTCGGCGGCTCACGAGCGCGAGCACCTCGACAAAGCGATAAATGCGTTCGAGGACGTCGGCAGGAAGTACGACATACTCGGCAAGTCGAAGGAAGAAATCATCGAGATGTACGGCGAGTGAGAGGGGGAGAAGGCTCCCGCTGACCACATCTCGATCTACCTGCCGAGCCAGTCTGCGTATAGTCCGGGCCGTCGGTCGCGAAGGAAGAGCCTCCGCGCATGAGAGTTCACGGCTTCGTCTAGATTGACATCGCAGTAGACGATTTCCTCTGTAAGTCTGCCGGCGCGAGCAACTACCCGCCCCGCGGGATCGCAGACAAACGATTCGCCTGCGAACGTGAGTCGCTCCTCAGCCCCGACACGATTGCAGAGTGCCGTGAAGTATCCGTTCTGAAATGATGCGACGCGCATCTCCGCTTCGAAGAGTCCTTCGGGCCACTCGTCGACCGCTCCCGCCTGCGGAATCACGACGAGCTCCGCACCACCCACCGCCAGCGCTCGCATATACTCCGGATAGTGACGGTCGTAGCAGATTGCTACTCCGACCCGACCGACCGCCGTCTCGAACACCGGTGCCCCCGCGTTGCCAGGCGTGTAATAGTCCATTTCATGAAAGCACGGGTAGTCCGTGATGTGGACCATGCGCGTCCGACCGAGCAGCGACCCGTCGGCATCGATTACCGGAGAGGTGTCGTACGTATTTTCTCGATCACGCTCAAAGAGATTCAGGACGATTACAACGCCGTGCTCCGCCGCCACGCGACTGAACAACTCCGTCGTTTCGCCGGGTACGGTCTCCGCAAGTTCCAGAACATCTCCTTCCGGGCGTTCCGCCGGAAAGAAGCGGTCGAAGGCCAGTTCGGCGAAACAGATGAGTTGCGCTCCACATGCGGCTGCCGTCTCTGCGGCCGCCACGCCTTTCTCAACGTTGGCCCGGCGATCTTCAGAAGCCGACTGCTGAATCAAGGCAATCCGAACCTTGCGAGAAGGTCCTGTCATCTAATGCGCCTCCTTTCCCGAACTCGACGTAGCCGATGACTCGTTTGCATC
>JAHHLP010000196.1 GCA_018679295.1 Rhodothermia bacterium | reverse complement strand
GCGTTCGAAACTCCTTGAGGAGAACGAAGCGCGAATTAACTTTGAGGTGATTGGGGGATTGCGGGGAGAGGAGGTTCGCCTGGCAGAAGACCAGAAGGTCGTCAGGAAGAAAGCGCGGGAGATTCGTGAACTCGAGGCGGGGTATTTCGTCGAGCAGGCAGCCGACAGGGTCCTCGAAAGACTAACTTCGTTTTTCGGGCCAAGCAGGACCTACGTGTATCTGGACTCGTGGCAATTCATCGAGGGGGAGCGGCGGTACACCGTCGAAATTGAGCTTACGTGGAGCAGCTCCTTCTTCCGGCAGCGTTGGCATCGGATAAGTGGTACGCTTCAGGTCGATGAGGATGGCCGGAATGCCTCCTTCCACCGGAGCCGCACGAACGATTCAGGGCGGAGGCGGTGGGAAGACCGAGTCGATGGAAACGTGCTTCAACTTGGCACGCTCGAACCGAGACCCGCGGACGACACGTCTTTCTCATTCAGTGAGCCGGACCCCTAGCGTGTCGCGAGGCCGGGACAGCGTGCCCGCCTCGACCAGCCGAAAACGAACTGGCAGGTGCATGCGCACCGGAACCTTCTTTCCGTTTTGCGAGCCCGCAACGAAGGTGGTGGCGCGGAGCGCCCGAACGGCCGCCGAGTCGCACAGTGGGTGGAGCGATTTCAGCACCCTGATGTCGGTTGGGCGGCCTTCCGTGTCGACAACGAAGCGCAGCATGAGTCGACCCTCAATTCCCTTCAGGACCGCTTCCTCCGGATACTCGATGCGGATGTAGTAGGCACCCAGTCCTCCACGTATTTCAGGAGGCGAATCCACAAACTCGTAGACCGCTTCACGAGCCCGCATCTTTTGGAGATTAGAGGATGCAACATCTTCTTCTCGCGGCGCACCGTTTCTCTTCGATCCGTCGTCAGTTGGAAGCACCCGTGCGTCCGGGACCCCGAACGACTCGACGGAGCCATCTTCGTGGCGCGTTGCCGCGCTGGTCGATGATTGACTAAGTTCCAGCAGTGGCGCGTGCTGCTGCGAAGCCCAGCCTACACGGTCTGGTTCGGGCAGCAACGGTACCCGAAGGACCACAATAGTGAGGGCGAGGCTCGTAGCCAGCGACAGCATCATTCGCGTTCGATAGGAGTCAAGGCGGGCTGTTCTCCGCACCGAATGACCTGTCCGTGCGTCCGTATTCTGAGATCGAGTGCTCATCTTGTGAAAGGTGTCGCCACTTGTGTTCACGATGCAGGTGCCGAATTGTTGCCTTCGATCGGCAGCGGACCTGGCCCTTGCAGCGAGATAGGGACATCTGAGCAGGTTGAGCGAAATACAGAGGTCGTGCATGAGTATTCCAGGGCAAATGCGGGCTCTCGTGGTTCGAGAAAAGCATGGTGCTGCTGTTGCCGAGGTGGAGCATTTGTCCACAGCGGCAACACCGAACCGGGGGGACATTACGGTCCGGGTTCTCTATTCAAGCCTGAACTACAAGGACGCACTTGCTATCACCGGAAAGGGCAAGATCATCCGGGGCGACTACCCGTTCGTTCCGGGAATCGACCTTGTGGGCGAGGTCGTGAACAGCGAGGCGGGTCGGTACGCGGCTGGAGATCGGGTCGTGGCGACCGGATGGGGAATCGGGGAGGAGCACTGGGGAGGCTTTTCGGAATTTGCCCGGCTCCGAAGTGAGTGGCTCGTGCCGCTGCCCGTGGGCTTGCGGCCCGCACACGCAATGGGTATTGGCACGGCCGGTTTCACGGCGATGTTGGCGGTGATGTCCATCGAAGAGGCAGGTGTCGGCCCCGAATCGGGCGAGGTGGTCGTTACCGGGGCCACGGGAGGGGTTGGCAGTTATGCGGTACATCTTCTGTCGCGACGTGGCTACCAGGTAGTAGCATCTACGGGAAAGGATGCCGTGGAGTATCTGTCTGGTCTTGGCGCGGCAAGAGTCATCGAAAGGGATGTTCTGGCATCAGGTGCCGAGCGGCCGCTGGATTCCGGCATATGGGCCGGCGCGGTCGACAGCGTTGGGGGCAAGACGCTCGAGGCGATCCTGAGTCAAACGCGGCGTCACGGCCTCGTAGCAGCGTGCGGTTTGGCGGGCGGTGCCGAACTGAGCACCACAGTCTTTCCTTTCATCCTGCGCGGCGTCACGCTCGCCGGAATCGACTCGAACACGTGCCCGTACGACCGCCGCCGGAAGGCATGGGAAAGACTGTCGCGCGAGGTGGACGGTGCCGTGATCGACGAAATGACCGAGACGATCGAACTGGACGACCTGGGTTCAGCGAGTCAAACCTTGTTGGCCGGTAACATTACAGGACGCCGTATTGTGCGCGTAGGCCGGGAAGCCTCATGACTTCAGCCAACCTCTCTTTCTGGCAGCATCTGAACAGGGAGTTCCCGCTCGAATACGATGTCGCCGTGGTGGGCGGCGGCATTGCCGGGTGCTCGGCCGCCTACTGGCTGAAATCCATGGAGCCCTCCGCCCAACTCATCTTGCTGGAGAAAGACGAGATTGGCAGTGGAGCTACCGGTCGCAATGCGGGCTTCTTGCTTCAGGGATCGTCAACGTCATATACCATTGATATTGAACGCTACGGCCGAGATGTGGCCCGACGCTTGTGGCAGGCAACCCTAGACAATCGAAACCTTGTCGAAGAGCTGTTTGGTGGTGAGGACATTGCCATCTCGGGCTGCGGAAGCTCTACCGCGGCAGGGACGGACGAGGAAGCAGACCGACTAATGGCATCCGCGCAGCTGCTGCACGAGGATGGTTTTGATGCCGAATATCTGGATAGTCGCGACATCAACAAGTTGCTCGGTTCGGTTGGATATCGCGGCGGACTTCACGTGCCAAGCGGAGCCGTGGCAGATCCCGTCCGACTCGTGCGCGCGGTGTTGCGTCATAGCGGGGCGGAGGTGTTGGAGAAGACGGCGGTGAAGAGCGTATCCGGCGGGAATGGCAACACCGTCGATCTTGCGACGACCCGGGGTCTCGTTCGAGCTGGGTCGGTGGTGATCGCCATCAACGCGTATCTCCCGCTGCTCGAGCCGGAGATGATTGAATTGGTGCGTCCGGTTCGTGCACAGATGCTTTCGACGGTCCCGATTGGTGAGACGTCCCTGCCGATGCCGGTATACTCGCATGACGGCTACTACTACGTTCGCCAGCGAGAGGATGGCCGCGTGCTGGCCGGTGGAGCCCGCCACCTGCACGAGATGGAAGAGGTCGGTTACTCTCTAGATACGACATCAGCCTTACAGAACGATCTCGGGATCTACCTGTCGCAGCATTTCCCACAATGGTCCGATGCCCGCGTCGAGCACCGGTGGGCCGGGACGATGGGTTTCTCTCCTGATGGTCTGCCGTCGTGGGGACGTGTGCCGGACGTGGCCGGTGCTTTCTGGGTTGCCGGATTCACGGGTCACGGAATGAGTATCGCCTTTCTAATCGGTAGAGTGATGGCGGATCTTGTCCTTGGATCAGATCAATCTGACCTTGGGCGAATCTTCGACAGCGGTCGTTTTACGGCTAAGTGAGCCCGTTTCGGCCAAAAAAGGGCACAGAAGTATTTTTCGATTGAAGCGGCGCTTTATGGGCCCCATATCTCGCCGATACCGAGATATGATGCTTTGCATCGTCGCCAGTCGCCACCGCCAGAAATGCCAGAAC
>JAHHLP010000397.1 GCA_018679295.1 Rhodothermia bacterium | reverse complement strand
ACTTAAGCCTGACGGTTTCAACATCGGGATCAACATTGGTGTTGCAGCCGGCGCTGGAATTCCGAACCACCTGCACGCCCACGTCATACCAAGGTGGACCGGCGATACGAACTTCATGCCTGTCGCTGCCGATGTGAAAGTCATTCCCGAGTCAATGGAAGACACTTTCCGCAAGCTAAAGGAGGTCGTGGCCCGCGCGACTCCCCCGGATCCATCGCGGTGATGCACGGACCGATGTTTGCCCGGCAGCGGTTGCCACAATTCAAGCTTTAACGCATGTCCTCACAAGAACCGACGAAGAGCACGCCGACCGGAACCAAGGCCGAGACCGGAAGCTACGGCGTGTCGTATCGAAACATCGTCTTATCGGTTCTTCTCAGTCTCGCCGTCGTCGCCGTCATAGCGGTGCTGACGTACGAGCCCGAGGCCATCGAGTCGATCAAGGATTCGTTTGATGTATGGTTGATGAGCCTGGCCGTAGGAACAGTTGTGGCCAGGATCCTGATTGGAGGATGGCGCCTTCAGTTTGTGTCCAGCGGCCACCTCCGCTTCTCGTCGGCAGTTCGTGGACAGCTGGCGTGGGACTTCTTCTCGATCGTAACGCCCTCGGTCATCGGGGGAGGCCCGCTTGCTGCCGTATACGTCGCTCGCGACGGCGACGTCAAGGTTGGAGAGGCAACGGCCCTGCTGTTCTTTGCGATGCTGCTCGATCAATTCTTCTTTGCCGCCACCGTGCCACTGATAGTGCTGGCTACGTTCTTCATGCCGGTCTTTCCGCCCGCACTCGGAGCGATCGGCACGTGGACGTTCCTGATCTACTTCGTTGGGCTTCTAGCCTGGGTATACGTGTTTGCCTACGTGACCTTCTTCCGGCCAGAAGTGCTAGACCGTTGGCTGAAGAAAGTCTTCCGTATCAAGTGGCTGCGGAAGTATGAACACAGAGTTGCGACCGAGATGCACGCCATGCAGGAGCGTGCCGCGCTCCTTCGGTCCCAGCCGACATCCTTCTTCGTAAAGGGCTCCGTATTGACCCTGATGTCGTGGACGGTTCGGTACGCCCTCCTCGTCCTAATCATCTGGAGCGTATACGATAACCTGGACGTACTTCTTGCTACCGTCCGCACGGCGGCGCTTACGCTCGGCTCACTGGTGATGCCGACGCCCGGTGGTTCCGGCGGCGTCGAAGGCCTGTATGCCCTGTTCTTCGGTCCACCTCTAATGCCTAGCTTCCTCGTAGCTCCGACGCTCCTCATATGGAGAATCATGGGGTACTACGTGTACATCGCGCTTGGCGGATATCTGACTATGCACCGCGTTCGTCAGGAACTCAAAGCGCGTCGAAACGGCAGCGAAGCAACGGCTGCACGTGAGGACGGAACCGGAACGCAAGACCTCGCGAGTGATTGGAAGGCGGACACCGAGTGAGGTCGAATGTGACTGAGTCCGTCGAGAAGAGGCGAGAACGCACGGAGTCGTTTGACGTCCGCACGATACACCCGAATGTGAGATTTGGCACGGCGAGCGATCGCTACGCCGGCTGGATTGGGCAAATCTACTCCCCAGACTATCAGGAGCGTGTTTCGTCCCGGCGGCGGAAGCTCGGAGGCAAGTCGTATGAGGAGCGGACCGTACCGGTCGAATCCGTGCATCAGTTCTTTGAGCATTTCGACGTGCTCGAAATCGACTACACATTCTACCGGCCCCTGCGAGATCCGGATGGCGAGGCCACAAGCAACTTCTTTACGCTGAACCGATATGCCGAACACGCCCCACCATCATCGCGCTTCTTGTTGAAGGCTCCGCAAACCTACTTCGCCAGAAAACTGCGACGACGATCGAATGGAAAGCCGACCTACGAGGAAAATCCGGACTTTCTCAATCTCGACGCGTATGTGGCCGGCTTTCATCAGCCCGCGCAGGAAATATTGGGGGATCGCCTGTCAGGCATCATCTTCGAGCAGGAGTACCAGCGCGTTTCGGATTCACCCTCGGCGTCGGAAAATGTCGAGGAACTCGATGCATTCTTCGCCGGCCTCCCGGGCGGCGTTCAGCCGCACCTTGAGATACGCTCGCCTCACTTGCTTGACGACGCGTACTTCGGCTGGCTTGAGGACCGTGGGCTCGGATTTGTATTCAGCCACTGGACTTGGCTACCGCCGATACGCAAGCAGTGGAGGATGTGCGGCGAGAGGTTTACGGCTTCAAATGGAGAAGTCGTGGTCCGTCTGCTGACTCCGCTCGATATGCCCTATGCGAAGGCGTACGCAAAGACGCACCCGTTCGACAAGCCTGTGCCGGAGATCTCAGCATCGAAGCAGGCGCGCAACATGGTGATGGACACGACGGCACTCGTGTTTCAGGCAGAGGCACGCGGAAACGTCGTCAATGTTGTTACCAACAATCGCGCGTGGGGGAACGCTCCGGCACTGGCGCGCGAAATTGCGCGGCGTATCCTGGATGAAGAAGAGCGACGCAGCGGACCAGCCTAACTCCGCCCGTAGTCGTCCTCGAGACGCTCTATATCATCTTCCTCACAGATCCCAAGCTGCGTTTCGATAATCACGAGGAACTCGTCGCCGTCGTTCTCGATGCGATGGATACCCCCCTTCGGAATAAATACTGCATCTCCAACGGACACTTCTGTGCGATCGCCGTCGAGCGTAAACTTTCCGCTCCCCTTGGCAATTGCCCAGTGCTCGGACCGAAGTCGGTGCTTTTGCAGCGAAAGCCTTTGTCCGGGGTTTACGATAATGCGCTTGACCCGGTAGCCGGGCTCATTCAAGTACTCTTCCCAACGCCCCCACGGGCGATCATCGAAATCCAGCATTGAGATTCTTCTTTAGCGAGTGAATACTCCTGTTCTGAGGTCTGTCTCCTTTCCGAACAATCGCAGCGCGATCATGAGTACAACGATTCCGGCGGCCAGAGATCCCCACCACGGAAAGCCGAAGCCGGTTGGAATGGTGCCGAGTCCGATGGCCGTCATTCCGACGAGAAGAGCATACGGAAGCTGTGTTCTCACGTGTTCGATGTGGTCACACCCCGAGGCCATGGAGGACAGTATCGTCGTGTCCGAGATCGGTGAGCAGTGATCGCCCCACACTGCTCCGGCCAGGACGCACGATACCGTCGAATATAATATGTGATAGTGGTCCGGGTCGGCCATATCACCCGCCGCTAACACGGCCCAGGTCAAGGGAAGCACCAGCGGCATCAATATTCCCATGGTCCCCCAGCTTGAACCAGTCGCAAACGCCGTGGCTGCCGCGAGAATGAAAACGATTGCCGGAAGGAGTCCGGGATTGATCGTGTCCCCCAGGACACCCATCAAATAGTTGGCCGTACCCAGCACCTCCGTAAGATCCGACAATGCCCACGCAAGCACGAGAATGATCATCGCGAAGAGCATCGACTTCAAACCGGCGTACCATGCCTCCACCGTCTGTGTAACCGTAAGAATGCGCTGAGACAACGACAATATGAACGCGACGATCACGCTCATCAACGAGGCCCACATGAGCGATTTGTACGAGTCTGCCGTTCCGATAATCTCTCTTACGGAGTCTCCCTCCCCAGTCACGTAGAGACCCGCCATCACCCCCACGACCAATACGACAACAGGCAGGACCGCGTTTACGGCGCGATGCGGCTTGCCCTCGATCGCCGTGGTATGCTCACCATCGGCCGCCTCGGAGTCCACCGACGCGTCCGCGCCAAGCACTTGTCCTGTCGTTCGTGCTCGAACCTCGGCTCGGTGCATGGGACCGAAATCGCGATGCCAGAACGCGATCAGAAAGACAAAGAAGATGGCTAGCAGCGGATAGAAGCTGTACGGTATCGATTGCAGAAAGACCTCGTAGGGGGCGAGGTCCAAACCGTCGATCTTGGCGATTGCATCGCCGATAAGTCCTACCTCGTACCCGATCCAGGTCGTCACGAGAGCCAGACACGCCACAGGCGCCGCTGTAGAATCGACGAGATAGGCCAGCTTCTCTCGGGAGATCCGCAACTTGTCCGTGACGGGACGCATCGTGTTGCCGACAACAAGCGTGTTGGCGTAGTCGTCGAAAAACACGGCCAGGCCAAGTGTCGCCGTGACGATTTGCCCTCTTTTCGACGACGTTGCCCATCGCGCTATGTGATTCACGACCCCATTCATGCCCCCGTTACGAGTCACAATCCCAACCATGCCGCCTATCATGAAGGAGAACAGGATCACTGCCGCATGATCCGGGTCTGCAAGGGCATTGAGTACGTAGACCTGAAAAGAGTCTAGCAAGCTTGTGAGAAGCCCAACCAGCGAGAAGCCGTAGACCGTCCAGCCACCGAGCCACACACCAAGGAAGAGTGCCGGGATCACCCGCTTGAAGATCAAGGCTACGACAATCGCGATGACCGGGGGTAAGACGGAGGTCCACCCGAAATTGTCGTCCGCGCTTACGGCCGCCACTGTTTGATCAACAACCTCACCTTCGGACGAAGCGGTTAGCTGCTCCACAGCCTGACTGCTATCCTGACCATGAGCAGCGGGAGATATCACGCTCCAGGCGCACAGAATCACGCCGGCCGCGAGCAAGACGTGGAAAACGGACCTCACAAAGAAGCCTGCGTTTGGATTACAGGATGCGCTTAACATCTCAGTACGTGCCGAAGATGCGGTCACCGGCATCACCAAGGCCCGGCCGTATGTAAGCATTTGAGTCGAGCTCTCTATCCATGTTTGCCGTAAAGATGTGAACATCCGGATGGGCCCGCTGCAGCGCCACTACGCCCTCTGGAGCCGCTACGAGACAGACGAACGTGAACTGTTGCCCACCTTTCGCTTTCAGATGCGAGATCGCACCCGTGGCACTTCCGCCGGTTGCAAGCATCGGGTCAACGACGAACACGTGGGCCTTCTCCAATCCGTGCGGCAAGCTGCTGTAGTAATCGACGGGCTGAAAAGTCTTCTCGTCACGGTACATTCCCAAGTGCCCGATGCGCGCCTCCGGAACAAACCGTACAAACCCGTCGACCATTCCCAGACCGGCTCTCAGGATGGGCACGACTACCACGTCGACGTCCACCTTGTAGCCAGCCGTCGTTTCCAACGGGGTTTCTACTGTGTCCTCGCGAAGAACCAGGTCGCGCATCGACTCATATGCGAGAATGGCGGACGCGTCCGACAGCGTCTTTCTGAACAAGCCGTGCGGCGTGTTCTTCTCGCGAAGTATCGTCAAGTCTCTCTTGAGTAGCGGATGATCTACTACGGTCAGGTGCGACATGACTCAGGCCAGCAGGATTCGGAGGTCAGGCTACGCGACTACTTCTTTTTTTGCTCTTTCAACCGCTTGTGTACCTCGGCATTCTCAACCCACGGACGTCGCTCAAAATAGCTGTCGGTGATCTCGCGAACCTTGCCCGACAGCAACAGCAGTGCGAGCAAGTTTGGAAGAATGACGATACCCAGCGCCACATCGCCTAGCGTCCAAACCACCTGAAGCGACACCATCGCGCCGAAGAAATGCATGCCTACGAAGACCATTTTATAGGGCAGAATCGCTTTCTGTCCAAAAAGGTAGTTGGCACAGCGATCACCGTAATAACTCCAGGAGATCGCTGTGGAGATGGCAAACAGCAGCACGCTGATTAGTACGATCATCCCGCCCCACGTACCGGGCAGCCCTCTCGTAAACCCGAGCATGGTCAGCGGGGCCCCACTTTCTACGGCCGCTCCATATAGAACAGCATACTCGGTACCGTCTTCGCCCACGGCCTTGCCTTCAGATGGCAATATGACTCCGCTGAAGCGGGTGGACTGTTCCGCATCGACGAAGAGTTCGGCAACCTCTACTTCGTGCCACGCGAACTTGACAGTCGACGTCTGCCGTCCAGACGCTACTCGCACTTCCGCCGGGGCATCGGCCGATGCGTATCTCGTAATCTTCCCATCGCTTTCCTCTTCGACGTATGAGATATCGCCGGCCACGAGGGTAAACTCGGTAGGCGTAGCCTCCTTCCACACGCCAGTCATGATGATTACAAGACCGGTAATCGTGCAGATAATGATGGTATCAATGAACGGTTCGAGGAGTGCGACAACTCCTTCCGAGACGGGCTCGTCCGTTCTGGCGGCCGCGTGGGCAATCGGGGCGGAACCCTGGCCCGCCTCGTTCGAGAAAAGCCCCCTTCGAACTCCCCACATCATCGTAGTGAGGAACGCACCCACACCCGTACCGGCCACTCCCGCAGTAGGATTGAAGGCCTCTGCGAAAATGATCTTAACAGCCGGCACGAACGCTTCCAGGTGCGTGACGATGATCACCATGCCCCCAAACACATATACGGCAGCCATCAACGGAGCGAGGATGCCGGTCACGCGCCCGATCCGCCGGATGCCCCCGAGAATCACCAGTGCCACGACGGCTGCAGTAGCCAGCCCCGTGATCCACACGGGTATTCCGAAATAGGAATTCATCGTGTCCGCCACCGTGTTCGCCTGCACCGCATTACCCGTCAGGAACGCAGTGAACCCGAGCATGACGGCGAAGAAAACGGCAAGCGGCTTCCAGCTCTTGCCAAGACCCCTCTCGATGTAGTACATCGGCCCGCCCGAAACGGTACCGATGAGCCGACCCGCACCGGTTTCGACGTTCCGGTATTGTTGTGCCAGCGTAACCTCGCTGAACTTCGTGGCCATCCCGAGGAAAGCAGTAACCCACATCCAAAAAAGAGCACCCGGGCCTCCCCAGTGAATGGCGATCGCCACACCGGCGATGTTGCCGATGCCAACCGTGGCGGAAAGCGCCGTCGTAAGCGCCTGAAAGTGCGAGACGTCTCCTGGCTCGTCAGGATCATCGTACTTCCCGCTCGTAACGCCAAACCCGTGCCCCAGCCTGCGAACCTGAATAAAGCCAAGACGGAACGTCAGGAATATTCCCGTACCGAGAAGCGCGATGACCACGAAGGGTATCTCTTCACCCTCGACCGGGATTCCAAGATTCCAGATTACTTCTTCCAGCCAGGAAACAACCGCTTCAAGCAGTTCCATAGGAGGTGCCGTTGGTTAGTAGATGCCCAGGATGAGTACGAAACTGCGGAACGCCTCAAGCCGACGAAAGCGCATACCCTGCACAGACGAGTCGGCGCAGAATATAAAGCTGTTGTCACGGGCTATCAAACGAGTCAGAAAGGTCGGAGGACACCAATCACACGATCACGACTGCCTGTCGCGCAGGACACGGATCACAAAGTGGCCGGATCGACTTCGACAAGCTGGCCCTTCATGAAGGCGAGCGTCCGGGCCGGATAAGTCTTGACAAGGCGATAATCATGCGTCGCCATAAACAGCGTCATCCCTTGGCGATGCAAGCTGATAAGAAGCTTCAGCGTCTCATCCGCGACAGCAGGATCGAGGTTTCCAGTAGGCTCGTCGGCCAGCAGTACCCATGGTTCGTTCGCAATGGCGCGGGCGATCACGACTCGTTGCTGTTCACCACCCGAGAGCTCGTGCGGGTATCGCCGTCGCTTGTGGCTCAACCCAACCCGAGAAAGGACCTGCAGGACGCGATTCTTGACGCGCGCTCCGCCCTTGCCCGTAGCATACATCGCGAAAGCTACGTTGTCGAAAACATTGCGATCGGGTAGCAGCTGGAAGTCCTGAAAGACCACGCCAAATGACCGGCGAAGAAACGGGATCTCCTTTGGCTTGATTGTGTCGCTGCGGTAATCGCCGACGCGCGTGTATCCTCCCTTGGGAATCATGTCCATGTAAAGAAGCCGCAGAAGCGTCGTCTTGCCACTGCCCGTGGGCCCGATCAAATAGACCATTTCGCCGCGGGCAATCTTCACGGACAGATTTGAGAATACCGTCCTATCACCGCCCTGGGGAAGCGGATAGGACACGGTGACGTTCTTGAACTCGATCACAGCGTTGGGGGAACTAACGGTTCGGTGGGAATAGAGGCACCTCCCTCATAGATCGAACAAACTTCGCTGTTTCATAAGCAAAAAGCGAATTCAGGCGGGTCGGACCACCCATTGAACCCGCTCCGATTGTTCGTTAGCGGGCGTTCTGGTGAAGTCCTCAAAAGCCGCCACGATCTCGAAGCCACTGTTCGACAAACACAGGGACATCTCGTTCAGCGAGTACGCGCGCTGGACATGATGCTCATGATAGGCTTCACCATCGATCAGGAGGTCAAACGTTGTGTGATGCAGCCCGGTCACCGCATCGTACCGGCTTCTTCGAATGTAGGACGCCAGTCCTTCCGTACCCTTGTCTTCAAAGAAGTCCGCATTGTTGACCGAATTAGCAGGCGTGCTCTGATCAAGTATCAGATGTCCCTCTGGCCTGATGAGCGACCGTATGCCTCTCAGTGCCGACTCGACGTCGGCTGGCGTCGTGAGGTAGTTGATGCCATCGTAGAGCAGGAGGACGAGGTCGTATCCGGGCTTGCTCAACGGGTCAACAGCCGTGAAGTCTAGAACGTCAATGTCGATCGCCGACCCGTACAACGCCGATTTCTCGCGGGCGACTCGCACCATCGATGCGGACCCGTCAGTAGCGCGGTATCTGCAGTCGATCATGTCGGCAAACTCAAAAGCAAAGCTGCCGGTGCCGCACCCTAGCTCGAGTACGTCGGCAGGTTCTCCCGCGTAGTCGTGAACGAGGCCGTGTATGTACTCCGCCCATTCCTGATAATCGACGTGGTCCATTACAAGATCGTAAACAGACGCGAGGGCAACGTACGGCGCTACACCGCCGGCCGAATTGTTGATCGAAGAAATCAAGCCGATGCCTCAGGCTGCCTGGAATCGACACGTCGCCTCGCGACATCGAGAGCGACGTAGAGTGCCGTTCGGAAGCTATCGGGCGACGCTTTCCCTTGACCGGCGATGTCGAACGC
>JAHHLP010000231.1 GCA_018679295.1 Rhodothermia bacterium | reverse complement strand
CGGGCAGCATTTCGGAAACGTCGGCCGAGGACTTTCGCTATCAGATCGATGTGAACCTGAACAGCGCTTTCTACGTCACGCGCGCTTTTCTGGAGGTAATGAAGGAGCGTGGCTCCGGACTGATCGTCTTCACGGCCTCGGTCGCGAGCGTTAAGGCGTATCCGGGCGGTGCCGCCTACTGCGCCGGAAAGCATGGACTGCTCGGCATCGCACGTGTCACGCGTGAGGACACGATGGGCACTGGCGTGCGATCGACGGCATTGATTCTTGGCGCAACCTACACACCAAGCTGGGAATCGTCGGGCTTGCCGGAGGAACGTTTTATTCCTGTCGATGATGTGGCGTCCATCGTGATGGACCTCTACCAGAAATCCGATCGGACGGTCGTCGAGGAAATCCTGATTCGTCCCCGCGAGGGCGATATCTGAGCCCTGGTGATGTCACCGCCAAGCACAACCCGACTGCGCCGCGGCATTCAGTAGGTCCCGCTAACTAGTTCAGCCGGGGGTCGATGGGGAAGTTGGCCATTACGGCATAGTCACCACCCATTCTACGCAGGCGCGACCGCCAGATACTTCCGGGCTCATCGCTGAACACCGCCTTTTCGTCGGACTCCGTCACGATCCATCCGCCCGTCTGTATCTCGTCGTGCAGTTGTCCCGCGCCCCAGCCTGCATATCCCAGAAACAGCCGAAGCTCGCGATCACTAACCGAGCGGCCGCTGCAAATCTGCTTGAGAGCGTCAAAGTCACCACCCCACTCGACACCTGTGACGATTGTCGCGGCCTCAGGCAATTCCAGTTTGTGCAGAAAGTGGAGCGTATCGGGTTGGACGGGCCCACCGAACTGTAGTCCACCGGTATATCCGGCGAGGTCCGACGACATGATCTCGATTTCTGCCTCGATGGGTCGATTGAGGATGAGCCCGAACGACCCTTCCCCGGAGTGCTCGCACAGGAGAATGACCGATCGGAAGAAGTTGGGATCCTGCAGCGCTGGTGGAGCGATCAGGAGGGACCCGGGTTTCGGAAGATGATCGGATAATTCCATGCAGCCGATGTTTATCGTCGGGCAAGTTACGGCAGCCGCGCGAATCTAATTGCCGTGCTTTCGCCGTAACGCTTTCAGCGCTCCGCACCACCAGTCGGAGTCGCGCGTGACGGTCGTAACCGAGATTCCCGAGAAGTGGGGCACGAGAGATATCAGGTATTCCGGCACCGCGCTCCAGTTATCGGCAAGGATCATTTCTTCCAGTTCATCGGCTGCGATTCGACTCCACCTCCAGTCGTGTCGCAGCTTCTCCGCTTTCTTCCAGTAGTTCCTTTCGTCCCATGCTTGCGCGCTCTCGTCGATGGTCTTGTAGATACCTCGAAAGGTGAACACCATGAACGCGCACATGTCTTTCGCCTCGTCGTCGAACGCGGGTTTCTGGGCGAGTATTCGAAGCACCTCAGCCGACGAGCGCATCTTCTCGTGTCGCTTCTTGGCGGGCGTGTCAGTCTTGATCAAACGAGCCATTGGGCAAGGTCCGTACGTGCGGACGGAATTAAGTGGCGGGACACCGAAGGAAAGATACGGTGAGTATCCCGTCGCTGTCGCGTGCGATGAACAGCCGGCCAGACTGGCCGCAAACCGATCGCATCGACTTGCCGATTGGTGATCACTTTCGTCAGCAAAACCGCGACATCGACTTGCCGATCCATGTGCGTTTCCGCCGAGTGGTCTTTATGGCAGCACAGCGCAGCCGTTGACCGAATGCCGGGACTCACCTCGCCCACTGAGCTTACTTGAGCAAGACCATCTGGCGGGTCAGACGCGTCTCGCCGGCTTGAAGGACGTACACATACATCCCCGAGGCCCATCGTGAAGCGTCCAGCAGAACTTCGTGCTGGCCGGCCGGCGTCGGACCCTCTGCGAAAACGCCCATCTGACGTCCCAGAATGTCGTAAACCGTCAGCGTCACATCGGCGGTAGCCGGCAAGGCGTAACGCACTGTCGTTGTCGGGTTGAAGGGGTTCGGGAAATTCTGCGCCAGCTGTATCTCCTTCGGAAGCTCCGCTTCGTCTTCGATGGCTACAGGCTCAGCGCTGATGAGTACCTGCAGCCGAACGGCCGACATCTTCTCATTCAACGACGTCCCGTCCGACAGCGAGACGCCCCACATTGCCGCCCACGAGTCGCCGCCGTCGCCGGACAGGTGCGACACGTTGGCGACGTCATATTGCGCAATACCGGTCACGATCGTGTTGCCGTCCGTTCCCGCATTGGCCGCCCCGATGTGTATGGCGGGTGTCAGCTCCGGGATATCCTCATTGCTCAGGTCGATGTCGAGGAAGCGAAGCGGCTGTCCCTGGAAGACGTCCTCGCTGACGCGGGGGTCATTCATCACCTTCGAGAAGAGCAGTCGGCCCGGGACACCGTTGCTGTCGGCCCGCACCTCGAGTGTAAAGTCGCGCGTCGACTCGTCGGAGGGCCCGCCGCTGAACTGGTTGCTGAAGTAGATGGCAATTGACGCCACGTCCAGCGTGGTACGATCGGGGTCCGAAAGCTCAAATCGAGTCGAGAAATGCTGCGGCGACGGGATGCCCAGAAAGATGTCGGGTTGCCCGTCATCATACTGGGTGAACTCCGTCGAAAACTCCGCCCCGAGCCATTCGGCGGAGTAGTCGTATATGAGCCGATCGCTCGAGACGCCGATCGCCCCGCTCGACACCGGTTTGGTATGTACGAAGATCAGTGTCAGCCGATCGACGAGCCCCGGAAAAACGAGATCGACGGGCTCGAGATCGAGGTCGGTGACTTCAACGGTACCATCGGGTCTTTCGACTATCGCGCGTAGCGCTGCCCGTCCCAGCGTGAGATCGCGCGTCTGTCCACCCTCGACAATCGGTGCTGCCGTTAACGTGAAGTCCTCGACGTTGTCCCAGATTCGGTACAGTGCTGTCCCGCCGTTTACCGTGTCTCGACGGCTCGTATTCCCAATGGTTCGGCCGTCGATGATCACTGAAGGTTCA
This sequence comes from Rhodothermia bacterium, assembly GCA_018679295.1. Taxonomy (GTDB): domain Bacteria; phylum Bacteroidota; class Rhodothermia; order Rhodothermales; family JABDKH01; genus JAHHLP01. Next base: position 1,266 of record JAHHLP010000231.1, on the reverse strand, counting down.
ATGGTGACGTTCTCGTCCGCGAATGTCGGCGTCTGGAAGTTGAACCGGGTGTCGCTGGTTAAACCCGTGCCGTTGAGAAGCGTCGCGGTATGAAAGTCGACCAGAATGTCCTGGAATGTAATTCCCTTTGCCGCTGCAGCATTCTCATAGCCGCGTCGACCGTTGGCGGGGTCACGCGTCACGGATCCGGTGGTCAGCGCATCCGTTCGCTCCGCGAAGTAACTCGTGATGAACCCGGCCCTTTCGTAGTCGAGGTTGCGCCCGTCCCATGAGAATAAGGACAGCTTCTGTTCGACCGGGTCGTCAAGATATCGCATTGTTCGGCCTGGGTAGCCGTTGGCGATTTCCGCATACTCCGATAGGCCTTCGTTGACGAATGTTTCCTCGGAGGAACTGTAGTTGAAATGAATCAGGTGCTGCAACTCGTGCGCGGCGGTTGCAAGGAAGTTCGGGAAGGTCCGCAGCAGCAGCCCCTCGTTCGAATCCATATGCAGAATGTCACGATTATTGCCGTTTCCCGAGACCGATAGATCACTTGGGTCAACGTATCCCGCAATGAAGCCGCCTCCTGGTACGCCTCCATCCATTACGTCGTGCAAGAACACATCAGTCTTACCGTCTCCATCCACATTTGGTAGCGACGTGGCCGCGTTGCCGTCTCCAAAAATGTCGATGTTGTTCTCGAGGATTCCGGCCGCCGGGTTGAAGGAGTCTGAGGGCGTCGTGTTTTCCAGAGCGTCCAGCAGACCGTTGATATCGGCGTCGGTCACGTGTCCGTTTCCACCGGGGCCCGTTGCTTCGCCTACCTCGACCCAGACGTTGGCTATCGTTCCCTCCGCCTTCCAAACAAACCGCCGGGTCGTATACGAACTCGTGTCAAAGTTGAATACGCGGAAGGAAACGGTGTCGCCAACTGCGGCCGACGCGACCGACTTTCGCAAGTACGGCAGCTCTCCATTCGCCTTTCTGCGATGAAAGTCTTCGAGAGCCGCCTGGCCCTCCTCACTATTCGTAAGAAGCCACGTTGCGTGAATGACGGTTTCCTCTGTCCTCTCGTCCGAAGCAGGGCCCGGCTTACTGGGCCGAAGGATCTGCTGTCCGAATGCCTGAACCGAGGCGAGCGAAACGAGTAGCGCGGCGAGGAGAAGCTTCATGTCAATGCGTCTTTATCCCTGATGACAACTGGTCTCGAGGCGGGCCCAAACCTTTCGTATCGTCCTTCATGCGAATTCATCTAAGCCCTGGGTTTCTTGCAGTCTATTGAAC
>JAHHLP010000608.1 GCA_018679295.1 Rhodothermia bacterium | reverse complement strand
GGGGCAGCCAGAGCCATCTTCGACCTCGGGAACACCACTGTAGCCATCGGGCGTAACGGCGATAACAAGATCCTGGGTATGGGACGCGGGGGCCGTGCAGCACCGTTTCCGCCGCGAAGTCTCGCCGAGCTGCCCCAGGGCGGCGGAGGTGGTGGCGGTAGCGGAAAGGCCCGGGTAACTTGCAGCTTCCTTGGTATCGACTTCTGCGTTGATAGGAACGGAGCCGGCGGGGGCGGCGGTGGCGGTGGTGCGCACCCCCTCGCGATGATCATTGGCCACACCGTCATCGTCGAAGCGGGCGGAGCCATTACCGGTGCCGGAGGCCATGGCGGGCTCGGAGGAGGAGGCTGGTTCAGTGACAGCGCTGGTGGGGGTGGTGGTGCCGGAGGAAACGGTTCGTACATCCTGATCAGCGCGAATGAAGTAATCAACCACGGTGAGCTCAGTACCCGCGGTGGCTTGCCCGGACTCAGCCAGTATTGTCCCACCGACCCGTTTGTCGGCCAAATCGGGCTCATCGACGGCGAGCTGTGTGGAGAGCTTTTCCTGGTCGACACGGCCCAGGGCGAGTGGGGTCAGGACGGCGTGCTGGACATCCACGCCCACTTCGCCGGAGTACTGCCCACGCACTCCGGGTACTCTATTGCAGAGTCCGCGGACCCCTGGAATCAACAGTATGATTTCCCCTTCCCGGGCCTCGCTGACAGCGACGGAGACGGCCTGAAGGATGGCCTGGAGAGCTGGATTGGCACGCGACCCGATCTCGCAGACACCGATATCGACGGGCTTAGCGATTACGATGAGGTAATAGAAACTGGTACAGATCCGACTCTCTTCGATACAGACGCTGATGGCCTGTCTGATGGGGACGAGCTTGCTGCGAATCCCTACGTAACCGATCCGCTTGTGCCAGACACGGACGGCGACGGCATAGACGACGGACTTGAGATCGACAAGGGCAGTGATCCCACAAACGAGTTCAGTACACCCGAAGTCTGCGACGGTATGGACAACGACCTCGACGGCACGGACGACGAGGATTGCGAAGTCCGGCTCGACCACAAGGGCCGGGAGTTCTTCATCCCCTTCCTCCCCAATGAAGGCGTTGGGACAACAAGCCTGCGACTCACGGTAACGAGCGAGGGCTTTGCGGACGTTACCGTGGAGTACCCGGTTGGAACCACGCTCGAAACCCGGTCAGTAACACCCGACGCGGCAGTGCTCATCACAATCCCAAGCGCTGCTGCTAATGACTGGCCCGAGTGGCCCTTCCCGCTTCCCACACCGATAGACCCGCCGGTTACAAGCAATACCGTACGGGTCACGTCCACGTTCGACGTCGCGATAGTGGCGCGTAACAGCGAGCCCGGCACTCGAGACGAGGCCCTGGCCCTCCCAACCGAGCTCCTTGGCCAGGAATATTACGTTCTGACGGTAAAGCCTGATCCGAGTGGCTTTGGCGTCAAGTCTTTGTTCGCCGTCGTGGCGACTCAGGATGGAACCACTGTAACGATTGAAGGGCTTGCTGCATCACTGCCCAGTGTCAACCTCGATCGCGGAGAAGGGGTGCTGGTCAGAAACTACGATGACTCTTCGGGAACCCACGTCATCGCGAACAAGAAGGTAGTGCTCGCCAATGGCAATGACTGTACACGCATTCCCTACTATGGAGGACGCTACTGCTCGCATGTCTACGAAATCTCGCTGCCCGTCTCGCGCTGGGGTACCGAGTACGCCGCTGCGGCTCATACGCACGGTCTTTACGGCTATGCCGCGGTCCCTCAGAAGAGATATCTCATAGTCGCATCCCAGGATGGAACGACGCTATCGGTCAACGGCAGTCCATGGACCGTATTGGACGCAGGCCGCGTGGTTGAGCTCACTCCCTTTGCCTGGCCGTACTCTGAGACACTGCAGTTCGCACACATCGAGGCGGATGCGCCAATCTTCGGGGTGCAGTTAATGGACAGCATGTGCAGTGCGTTCCCTTATGACCCGGGATGCCCGAACTCCTGGTGGCTCTCTGAGACTGTGGGCAGCGCTTCGATGATGAACCTGATTCCGGCCGGTCGCTTCCCACGACTCTATCGCTTCCAGGGACCCAGCACTATAAAAATTATCGCATCAACTGCTGCTGCTCAGGCAGAAGAGATACTAATTGATGGAACCGCCGTGAGTTCTTTCGCCTTTGAAGCATTCGTGAATTCGCCTCAGTGGTCGGTGTTCACTACAAGTATTGCTTTTCCTTACCTCGTGACCACATCGGAGTCGGTCAACGGCCATGCACTTTGGTTGCTAAGCCCCGATCAGGGGGTCTCCTCGACCGCCCCGCTTGGTTACGACTACGACCTGCCGTTTAATGGCGCCGGGGCAGAGCGAAAGCGCAAGTAGGATTGGCGACAAGGCGTCGGGGCATGCCTGCCCCGGCGCCAGTCGACGAAGGGGTCAAGTCTACGCATTACGCATTTTTGTTCTGTAACCGCGCCCGGCGCCGGTGAAAAAAGATGCCAATGTGCCGATTTTTACCCTTCTGCAC
>JAHHLP010000439.1 GCA_018679295.1 Rhodothermia bacterium | reverse complement strand
AATAGGAAGGTGTCGTGGAGCCCGAAGGAAACTGCCTATCGAGGAGCGGTAGTGCGGGGCGGCGAGGTCACGATCGAGATTGACGAAGATCATTTCGCGGACGAAGGTGACATCTGTCTGTTCGGCCTTGTGATGAGCGAGTTCTTCTCCGCCTATGCAACCATCAATTCGTTCGTACATATCCGGCTAATAACTTTTCCGTCTGAGCGATCTTACGAATGGAAGCTGAATCAGGGAATCAAACCCACCCTTTAGACCACGCGAGGCGCGGAGCGCCGGGCGATTCCGAATCTACGCGAAAGCTCGGGAGCAGCCAGCTCATTACAGAGATCTTGGACGCCGGGCATCTCTTTGACTTCTTTCGCCTTGTGACCGTACTCGAGCGCCTATCTCCTGATCGGCCGAGACCAGGCCAGTCGTTCGAGTTTCGCGCTGAGAGCATCCGATTTCGACCTGATCCCGCCCTCGTTTTTCCTCCGGCGGACGTAAAGCGCGTCGAGTGGAGCGGCGAACCGACCGATCCTCCAACGGTCGTTGTGAGATTTTTTGGTCTATACGGATTTGACTCGCCACTTCCGGCCTTCTACCACGCCGATCTTGCCCGTGAGACAAAGGACACGCTTGCGCTTCGCGACTTCCTCGACATCTTCAATCATCGATTCTATTCGTTCTTCTATCGGGCATGGAAGAAGTATCGGCCTAGCCTCCAGATCCGGTCCGACGGTCGGGGCGAACAATCGATTCGATTTCTGAGTGTAGGTGGTCTTGGCACAACCGGTTCGCTCGAGGCGTCGCCCGTTCCGGTTCTCCGTTTGGCCGCCTTCGCAGGTCTGCTTGCAAACCGCACGCGTAACGCCGATGGTTTGCGTCGTGTTATTGAGGGGTTTATGCCGGGTTGCAATGCTCGAATCAGACAGAATCTGCCGAGGTGGGTGCGGATCACGGATCGACCCTCGGTCGGATCGGCGGGTTTCGGTGATCGGATTGTGCTCGGCGAAAACGCGATGCTTGGCGAGAGGGTGTTCGATATCGCCGGCAAGTATCAGGTTATTCTCGGCCCGCTAGGCCTCGAGCAGTTTGAAGCGTGTCTGCCGGGCCGTCCCGGTGCGAACAAGATCCGGTACCTGACCCGGATGTATGCACCAGACTTCCTCGATTACGACGTCATCTTGCGTCTACGGACCGCCGAAGTACCGAAACCTCGGCTCGGTGACCAACGCCGTAAGCTGGGTCTGAATATGTGGCTGGGTCGACCGAGCGGCGACATCACCGAAAGGACTGTAAAATATGGTTGGGAGAAGCAGGCTGCCTGACAGCGGTCGTTCTGACGGCCACAGAACAATGGTTTTGCCATGATTACGAAGGATGTGAAGAAGCTGCTTCAGAAGCTGAACGACCACACAACCCGTTCGCTTGAGGCGGCCGCAGGTTTCAGCATTTCGCGGACGCACTATGAGGTGGGTGTAGAGCACCTGCTGGCAAAATCTCTGGAGGATGGATCCGGCGACGTCACCCAGATCATGAGTCACTTCGGAGTGAGTACGAGCGAGCTCTGGGACTCCCTACTCAAGCGGCTCGACCAATACCGAGAAGGAAACACGGGTCGGCCTTCCTTCTCGCCTATTCTCTTGCAGCTGATCGAGTCGGCGTGGATCGTATCCTCGGTACATCACGGTTACGGTCATGTGCGATCGGGAGCGATTCTCGAGGCACTTCTCGAAAGCGAGGCCCTTCAGTCGGATCCGTATATGGAGCACTTGGGCCGGATCAACCGTGACGAGCTGAGGGACAATTTCATCGACATCGTCGGAAGCTCATCGGAGAACAGACCCTCGGCTCGCCGGATCGCACCATCGGCAGACGGCCAACCCCGTGACGACGAGACGCCGCTCGACATGTACACCACGGATGTCACCGGGAGTGCGAGGGACGGGCTAATCGACCCCGTCAACGGTCGCGACGAGGAGATCCGTCAGATCATCGACATCCTGAGCCGTCGGCGAAAGAACAACCCGATTCTTGTTGGTGAGGCGGGAGTCGGAAAGACCGCAGTGGTTGAAGGTTTGGCCCTCCGGCTTGCGACGGGAGATGTCCCTAACAGTCTTCAGGAAGTCGAGATTCGCGGACTCGATCTCGGACTGCTGCAGGCTGGAGCGGGCGTCAAGGGCGAATTCGAACAGCGGCTGAAGTCGGTCATCGAGGCGGTTCGTGAGGCTCCAAAGCCTACGATTCTCTTCATCGATGAGGCGCATACGCTGATCGGGGCCGGCGGAGCAGCTGGAACGAGCGATGCGGCCAACCTGATCAAGCCGGCACTGGCGCGAGGCGAACTCCGGACGATTGCCGCGACCACGTGGTCGGAGTACAAGAAGTACATCGAAAAGGATCCGGCGCTTGAGCGGCGCTTTCAGCGCGTGCAGATCAGTCAACCGTCAATCGAGAATGCCGTAATCATGCTTCGAGGGATTAAGTCAAAGTATGAAGACCACCACGGCGTGCCGATCTCGGACGAGGCTATCCAGGCGGCGTCGCAACTCTCCGCGCGCTTTATCGCTGGCAGGCAGCTGCCCGACAAAGCAGTCGATCTACTCGACACGGCGGCTGCACGCGTCAAGATGGCGCAGACCGCCACACCAGCCGCGGTTGACGATGCGCAGCGGCGCGTACACTATCTGACCCAGAAGATCGAGGCTCTCGATCGCGACTTGCGGTCGGGCGTGATAGAGGATCGCAGTGCGCTCGAGGAGGTGACCGCAGAGCGAGACGGTGTCGAGCAGGAGCTGGCGAAGCTCACCGAGCGGTGGGAGACCGAGCTGAAACTCGTCGGCCATATCTCCGAGTGCCGCAGCAGGCTTCGCGGACTTCTTGACAACGTACACGCCGTGAACGGCAGCGAGTTGGCCGTGTCTGACGAGGAAAAAGAGCTTCGTGCAGAACTGGCAAAACTCCAGAAGGAGTTGGAGGAGGTCCAGGGTGACGATCCGCTTGTGCACGCCAACGTTAACCCGAGTATTGCGGCTCAGGTCATCGCCGACTGGACGGGAATTCCGGCCGGAAGCATGGAGAAGGACGAAGCCGAGATGCTCCTCGAACTCGACGAGCGCATACGCGAATCAATACTCGGACAGGAAGAAATCATCGCCGAGGTGGCCGACTCAATCCGCACTTCGAAGTCGGGCATGCGCAACCCGGAAGCACCTCTGGCTGTGTTTCTTTTTGTCGGTCCAAGCGGTGTCGGAAAGACGGAACTGGGACTCAGGATCGCCGATCTCGTCTTCGGCGGAGAACGCTTTCTCACGACAATCAACATGTCCGAATATCAGGAGAAGCACACGGTGTCGCAGCTCAAAGGCTCGCCGCCGGGATACGTCGGCTATGGAGAAGGCGGGATATTGACGGAGGCAGTTCGTCGCCAGCCATACTCCGTGGTGCTGCTCGACGAGGTCGAAAAGGCGCATCGCGACGTGATGAATCTGTTCTACCAGGTATTCGACAAAGGCTTCATGCGTGACGGTGAAGGGCGGGAGATCGACTTCAAGAACACGATCATTATCATGACCTCGAACCTTGCGACGGATATTATCTCGTACGTCTGCACCGAGGATGAGCGCCCAGCGCCGGATCAGATTCGCGAGGCCATTCATAAGACGCTGGCCGAACACTTTCAGCCGGCACTGCTGGGACGGATGAAGGTCGTACCATTCTATCCTCTCCGGAAGGATCCGATGAAGGGTATCGTCCGCCTGAAACTCAACAAGATCGGCAAGCGGCTGGGAAGCTCGCACAAGATGTCTTTTAAATACGGGGACGACGTCGTCGAGCGGATCGCCGAGCGCTGCACCCAGGTCGACATGGGGGCCCGGAACATCGACTTCATCATCGACCGGACCGTGTTGCCGCAGGCTTCGAAAGTCTTGATCGGAAGGATGGCGGAAGAGGAGATGCCGGAGAGCCTGGTCCTCGGCATCGACGACAATGGCCACTTCACTTACAATTTCGGCTAGAGTCTACTAGCGCGTCACATGAAACCGGAGGGAAAGCGGTCTTATGCCTACCATCGCAGCTAACGTTGCCCGCTACCATTTCGAAGCGGCCGAATTCGATCCCGAGACGTTTCTCGTGCTTGACTTCAAGGGCTCGGAAAAAATCTCCGGCCTGTTCAGGTTTGAAATCAATCTGTTCTCCGATGATCCGGAAATCGAGTTCAGCAAGGTCGTCAACAAACCGGCCACACTGTTCGTGGT
>JAHHLP010000152.1 GCA_018679295.1 Rhodothermia bacterium | reverse complement strand
CGGGCATCCACGCCTAGCGGAATGCCGTTTGTGTAGCTTAGTACCACAGTGGCTCGTTCTGCCGTGAAGGTCGCCTCCGGATCGGAGAGGCTCTCGAGTGACGAGAGATCAGCGCCAAGGGTCTTCTGCAGCGAGAAGGAGTCCGAGATATTCAGCGGCACCGTCGCGCCGAGCGAGATGTCCAGCGCCACCGGCTGTCGCAGCTCGATCCGTCCGTTCTGCGCCTCTACGACGGCCTTGCCGACAAATCGAAGTCGGCTCGGCATAGCGCTCAGGAATTCGTTGATGTTCGAATTGCCGTCATCAAGTATCACACTGTGTGTGGTCGGCTGAGCGGCAGACCCGGATGTCGACATCGCGATTTTGAACATCTGATCCGGACGCGGAGCGGAGCCGCCGATCTCAAACGCGCTGATCATCGAGTCGCCGACCGCGACGGAACTGACCCCGCGACCCTGCAGGAACGAGAGGTTGCCGCTTTCGTCCTCGCCGACCAGCAGTCCGTAGATCGACAGATCGGCGGCAAGGCTGGTGGTGATGTTTATCGCGAGCTCCGTTCCCGATAGTTGAAGGCCACTCAAATCATCCAGCGGACCCAGACCTCCGAGTTCGCTAATGATTGCCTCGCCATCGATAAGTGGATCAATTCGTCCGTCGTCATTAAGGTCCGTGTTGAGGCTCGTTGAGAATGGGTCGACGTATCCGGCCGCGGCCGCCACCGTAAGTCCGACAGCCTGGACTTCTGTGGAAACCTCGTCCGAATAATCGATTACTCGTTCTTGCGTACTTGTTTCTCCAGTAGCCGTCACGTTGTACCGAATGACATTGCCGATTGCGTACGCTCGCGTGCCTGCGAGGCCGACTGACAGATCCCGCGCCGGCTCGTTTCGTTCGATTGCGTGAAACTGAAGCTGCTCTGCCTTGTCGGTCGTTCCTCGGAATCGAATCACGAGGGAGTCCCCCGGTCCGTATGGCGCCGTCCGGACCTCCGGGTAAGAAAGCACTACCTCATCGAACGAGAGATCAAGGCCGTTGAGCAACTGTCTGAGTTCGAGGATACCGTCGGCGAACTCTACAAAGTCGCTGCCCGTCTGAAATTGAAAGTCGCTCGCGTCGATGTCGATGGTGCCTGATGAGGTGAAGGATTCACCGTTCGGCAGGAAGTACAGTCGGTCGACATCGATCGTCCCGGTAACCTCTATGTCGAGCCCGTCGGTGGACTGGAACTGCGTCGATGGCGCACTCGCCTCCGCCGTCGCCGTGGCGTCGACCGAAACGGTTGAACTGATCGCCGTTCTTCCCAATTGCACCGGCACATCTATAGTACTATTTGCCGGCACGATTCGGCCCCCGGCGCTAAATACAGTGTGCCCGGGTGGAAATACGTCGACGCCCTGGTCGTTTAGAACCCGCAGGTCGCTAAGGTTAACAGGTACCGGAAGCGTGTTGTGAACCCGCAACACCGCGTCGCCGTCTCGCGTCGTGATCCCGGTGAAGTCGACCTCGGCGGACAGGTCAACACTGCTCTGGGAAGCGTCAACGGTTGATTCCGGTATGTTCGACAGCGTGAAGCCGTCGTACCGTACCGGCAGCATGTCTCCCTGAACGCGAAGAGCATTCGGGTCGGACTGGATGATTCCGAATCCGGACGGTGTACTAACGTCTAGGCGGAACCGTGCATCGGCTGGTATCGTCAGGCCGGACAAACCAACGTTTGCGGAAGCATTTTCGCCCGGCCCCGGCGATCGATCAAAGACACCGCGCACAATCTCCTGTCCTGTGATGGACTCAAGGATGATCTCCGGAGGTGAACCGGGAGTGCCACTTCCGTTGGTGAAGTAGTCCCCGGACTGGTTCGTGACCTCGAAGCTGATCAGGTTTACCGACTGTGTTTCGCCCGTGACGTCCACGCTCTCGACATCAGCGCTTGACAAGTCTATGAATGATGTCGGCGGTATCGTGAGGAAGTCCCCGGCGGAGAGAGGGAAATAGGCTTGGCCGGACGATACGTCGGCAGGAACGGGTGGGGTAGAAACCGGGGCGATCTCAACCACACCGATGGAGCGGTCGAAATCGGTGGACACGTCTTGCGTCGCGAGATCTCCCATGTTGACGGACACATCCTGAGGCGAGATTGCGACCGGGTCGACAAGGTCCTCGAGGTCGTTGAGCTCAAATGCATCTATGTCGTGCACGAGATATACTGCGTCGGTCTGGGCGTCGACCGCGAACAACGAGTCGTAGTCTGACTTGGTCGTGTCGATTAGTGCTTGGACCCCTTGTGCATCGGTGCCCAGGAACACGAAAGACTGGTCGAAAATGACAGGTGTGCTGACGTCCGAGTTGAATGAGAAGTCAGGCCCTTGGCTGGGTATGTCACAACCGGCGAGCGCGAAGGTCGTGAACAGAACCGTAATGGTTCCAAGCCCTGCCACGAGCCGTCTCGATGCCCTCAGACGCGGGCGCGGACGGCGTTTGAATTGGATCATGAAGAACCGCGGCAAAAGAAGTGGTCAGCGAATTCCCCAGGGGAAATCGAGCGCAGCTACTTCGTATTAGGTGCTCTATCCGCAAACAATCGGGGTTTACGTTGTTGTTATCGGCGATAGTGGAGACCGATTTAAAGCGTTGGGCGCGCCGGAACGACCAAGAAATCAGCGGGTGATTGAGCAACGTGTCCTCGATCCGATACACAGTTTGGCGCGTGGCCCACGAAAGACGTCCGTGCGTCACTGGGCCCGGTTTTTGCGCGAACTTGCCCGAGCCTACATTAATGAGTGTGGATACAGGCTCTCGAACAGATTCAAATGCTTCGTTTACTCAACATATTTCTGATCCTCCTGCTTGTGATCGGGGCCAGATCATCAGCCGCCCAGGAACAGACGCAGTCCGAACTCGAGCGGGTGGAGGAGGCTTTCTCAACGGGCGATGTGGGAGCGC
>JAHHLP010000522.1 GCA_018679295.1 Rhodothermia bacterium | reverse complement strand
AAGCCGGAGACCTGGAACTGGTATCGGTTCGGTCAACGCGCAGTTCGCATCACGTCCTGTTCCAGCAGCACGTCGCGGGCCTTCCCGTATACCGGCGTTTCCTGAAGGTTAACCTGGATGCGGACTTGCAGCCGACCATGTCGGTTAATGGCGTGGTGCCGAGTCTTGAAAGTCAGGACATTCCACGGGCGACCGTCTCGTCTTCGTTGGCGATGGACGTGGTTCGCGGGCTCGTCGTGAAGGGTGATGTGAGAATGTCCGAGCCCGACCTCATGCTCTATCCCGCGGACTCTCCCTTTCCGGTCTGGCGCATCGTCGCTTGGCCGACAGCTATGCCGGGAGAGTGGGAGGTCCTTGTCGACGCGACAACCACCAAGGTGATTCAGATCCTCGATCGTGCGTCTCACAGAATTCAGTTGAAACCGGACGCGGACCTTTCGGATCAGATGGTGCCTGCACCTGTATCCTACGAGGTCGTCGCCAGAGTCGACGGCAGCGGTCTTGCTTTCGATCCCGATCCGCTGACATCGTCCGGGTCGCCGTACAGTCCTCCTTATACGGATAGCGGCGATGCGCCGACGCCGGAGCTTGAGGCTGAGCGAATCCTTGTTGATCTGCCGGGTATTTCGCTGGACAACGAAGGGTTGTACCGGCTGGACGGTCCGTACGTGCGGATCGTCGGAGGAGGATCGATTTCTTTTGAACCCCCGGGCGAGACCTCGCCGGATGGCTTCACGTATTCGCGCTCGGAACCCGGCTTTGAAGCGGTAGGTGCGTACTACCATCTCGATAAGAGCCAGCGTTACGTCCAGTCGCTGGGTTTCACGGATCTTCAGAACGCACCCATCCGGGTCAACCCCCGTGCCAGTGCAGTGGATAATTCATTCTACACCCCGGGTCAGAACTTTTTGGAGTTTGGGACCGGTGGCGTCGACGACGCCGAGGATGCGGGCGTGATGTGGCACGAGTATGCGCACGCCCTTCTCGAGGCAGGTTCCCCCGGCCTAAGCGTCGACGGTGAGGGACAGGCTTTCCACGAAGGTTGGTCGGACTACTGGGCCGGATCGTATATGCGCTTCCTCGCGGAATCGGAGACCGGAAAGCGAACCGACTGGGAGAACGTATTCAGGTGGGACAGCGGTGACGGGCAAATCTGGCCCGGTAGGTCTCTGACCCGTTCGGGCGTGTATCCGGACAACACGACTTGCGAGGATCCCAACGACGCCAACGGGGACGGTTGTGTAATTCATTCCGACGGGCTGTTGTGGGCGACTACCCTTATGGAAATCTACACCGATGTCGGCAAGGCGGTAATGGATCGGCTGGCCTTGCAGTCTCATGCTTACCTCGCCCCGCCGTTTACTTTCGTCGATGCTGCGGAAGCCATCGTACAGGCGGATCGCGATCTCTACGGCGGTACGCACACGTCGGCCATCATCCAACGGCTGTCAGATCGTGGCTATCTCGACGCTTCCAGTTTTGGTCCTATCGTTTCGCATCAGCCGCTGCGATCGACCGAGGATCTTGGGCAGAGTGTAAACGTGGTCGCGCAGGTCGCGGCCTCCAGCGCTAACGTGCAAAGCGTTGTCGTACGGCACCGGGTTCGCGGTGAGACAGCCTTCGATACGCTGGTACTTACAAACACGGAAGCAGACGAATACACCGGCGACCTGGACTTGCCGCTGTTGCCGTCTACCGTCGAATACTACGTGGAGGCTGTCGACGAAAACGAAATTCAGTCCCGCCTTCCTGCAAACGCCCCAGCAAAAGTGTTCGAGTTCGACGTCGGCCCGGATACCGAAGCGCCGACCATCTCCCATATCCCCATTTCGTCAGCCTCCAACGCGCTATGGCCGGTGCCAGTCGTGACAACGGTCGACGACAATCTTGGGGTGGACTCTGTTTGGGTCGATTTTGCAATCGAAGACAAAGATGGTCTCACGTATCAGAGCGGTTCTTTTGGGCTGATCCTAATCGGAAATGAGTATCGGGCCGCCTTCCCCGTTGCCGTAGCTGAGCTTCGCGTCGGTTCCATGGTACGATACAGGATCACGGCCCAGGACGCAGCCGTTGCGCAGAACACTACTGACGCTCCATCATCCGGGATGTACAATTTCCCGATCGTCTTTTCCGGAGTGCTAGCTTCGTTCGACTTCGAGTTCGGAGATGGTGATCTCGAGGGAACGGGGGCCTGGCAGAGAGGGGCGCCCGTATCCGTGCTTCAGGTCGCCCACTCGGGCACGGGCCTCTGGGGTACCAATCTAACCGGACCGTATCCCGACTTTGCCCAGCAATCCTCGTTGACACTGCCAGAGTTCAACCTCGCCGGACTCGCTTCAGCGTACCTGGTGTTCTGGTACTGGTACGACTTCGAGTACAGGGGAACTGCTGGTCCCGGAGAGCCTCTCGACGGGTCGATCTGGGACGGCGGCAACATCAAGGTCTCGACAGACGGTGGAACCTCGTGGTCCATCGTCGAGCCGGACGGCGGCTACTCGGGCGTCATTGCAGCGTCCGCCACAAACCCGCTGTCAGGCGAGCCATCATTCGGCGGCTATAGTTTTGGATGGCGGCGGGAGGTCGTAGCCCTGCCCACCGTGAACGGTCTGGAGATCCGGTTTGATCTCGGTACTGATGAAAGCAATCTCGAGCAGACCATCGGGTTCGCGGGATGGTACATCGACGACCTCGCGCTGGTTACCGAACGCC